>NZ_VRVG01000130.1:0-15840 GCF_008040085.1 Methylobacterium sp. WL7
TATATAGATGCCGAATTGAGTTTGTTCCAATGGCGGAATGTTCGCCACTCGGGCTTGTCTTTCCGATTTCTCTTCAGCATAAGATTATCAATCACTCTATTATATGATACGTCCGAACCTAACTCATAAGATGATAGCTCCGTACGAACATCCGAAAGCTCCCTCAAAAAGAATAGACGCCATATTTTGTCGAATGTTGCGGCAGGTATATTGCAAACATATTCGATTTCAGTTTGCATATCGCAGACGACTGACATTCCGTTTAAGCGCGCTTTTGAGAAGCGGTATGGCAACCATCCATGATCACTAGAGTTAACGGCACGTCCATAATGATACCGTCCCTCGTAAACTACAAAGGGCCTCCTGATGCCCTCAGATCTATTATCTGTGCACCAATGCTTGGGCCAAGGTGGTCCCAGGCTGTCAAAAAATACGCGGCTTCCGTGTGCATTTTTATAAAAGAATACTGGGTCGCCGCAAACAGGACAACTCGCGTTAGGTATTGTTAATGCCTCAACCTCAACTTCAAAGCTTGTTTCATCGAAATCGAGCTTCGTTCGCCTTGGTGTATCAGTTCTGATCTTGCCTAGACGTCCCCACCGAGCGCCGCCCGGCGGAAAGTTTCCATGCCAAGTCCCGCCCCATCCACAGTCGCAATCAAGGGGGTGATTGTGCGCGTTGCAACCCATCGGGATCCAGGCATTTTATGTGAGCTTCGGACGCCGTAGCGTGATGGCATTTTAACTTATTCGTATCACACGGAAAAATGCGGTCAAAATTAAGTATAGATGAGAACCTCGATCGTGTGTGAACGACACGTCGAAGCATCGCTGACAAAACACAGCATCTTTTCGTCGGGAAGCCCCGATCGACGGCTACCCACACGATTCCACCTAGGGTAGTGAATTGCTGCGGGTTGATCGAGCCCCCCGAACTGGCGGATGCTATCAGGTGGCAGCCTCCTAGGGGGACAGGCCAGAAAGCAGAGAGTGGTGTTGTGGACGCGTTCGGCCTCGACCAGACCCTGATCCGGGACTACGACGCGTTCGCGCGGTCATTCAATAAGATCGCCGCAGACGACATCCGGACCGAAGTCGATCGCCTCTACGACAACAAGGCGTTCTGGCCGGATCCGCTGATCACGATCAATCCGCATTTTGCACGCGGGGAGACGCTGCAGGACCTCGTCAAGGACGGCGTCCTTCACCCGCTGACGACCAACATTTTCCGCGAGCGCGGCAAGGTTCTCGACCCTCACCGGCATCAAGCGGAAGCGCTGACGAAAGCCAAAGCCAACAAGAGCTTCGTCGTCACAACCGGGACCGGATCCGGCAAGTCGCTCTGCTACTTCCTTCCGATCATCGATGAGGCAGTTCGCGAGCGCCAGAGAGTCGATTTTCAGCCGCGCACGCGCGCCATTGTCGTCTACCCGATGAATGCCCTTGCGAACTCGCAGTACGAGGGCCTGACTGAGTTCCTGAACCAGTGCGGGATCCCGGAAGCCGAGCGCCCGCGGGTGCGCATCTACACAGGTCAAGAGAGCCGCGAAAAGCGCGAGGAGGTCCGAGACAATCCGCCCGATATCCTGCTCACCAACTTCATGATGCTCGAATTGCTGCTTACGCGGCAGAGCGAGCTCGACGCCCAGGTTATTGGGAACGCCCGCGGCCTGCGTTGGATCGTGCTCGACGAGTTACATACCTACCGCGGACGTCAGGGGGCGGATGTCGCCGTCCTCGTCCGTCGACTGCGCGACCAGCTCTGCCGCGGATATCAGGACCCAGTTTGCATCGGCACATCAGCAACCATGGCAACGCCGGACCAAGGCGACCCGGTCAAGGCCGTGGCCAAGGTCGCCGGCGATCTGTTCGGTGTGACGCTCGCGGATGATTGCGTAATCGACGAAACCCTGCAGCGCGCCACTGACGAAGATCTTAAGGTCGCCAGCGTTCAGGACCAGCTGGTCCCCTGCATCCACAACCCGGTACCGACGAAGGCGACCGATGCCGAACTCAAGTCGCATCCGCTGGCGGTCTGGATCGAGCTACGCCTCGGGTTGGAATTTACGAACCGCCTGAAACGGCGTCCGCCGATGACCCTGGTTCAGGCCGGGAAAGATCTCGCCGGCGACACCGGGTGCGACGCGGTTCTATGCGAGCAGCGTCTACGGGAGATGCTCAGCCTCCTGGCCAAGCCCGCCGTCGAGCGCGGCGGCTCTGGTTCCCGCGCCTTCCTGGCGTTCAAGCTGCATCGGTTCATCTCCGGCGCGGGCCTGGTCTACGCGACCCTGCGCACGGCCGAAACGCCCGGAATCCGTCGCATCACCCTGAAGGGTCAGACCCACCATCCGGACGACAAGACCGCGCTGCTGTTCTCGACCCACTTTTGTCGCGACTGCGGGCACGAGTATCACCCAGTCGTTCGCCTTGACGATGAGCAGGGCGACCACTTCCTGGCGCGTTCGATCGATGATCCGATCAACGAGCGTGATACGGACAGTGGCACCGCCGGCTACCTCGTTCCGGAACCGGCGACGATCAACGAGTTTTTCCAGGGAGCGTTGGACGACTATCCCGACGAATGGGTCGAGCACACCCCGCGTGGATCCCGCCTGAAATCGACCCGCCGAAAGCAGCAGGTTAGCGCGGCTTTCGTCCTGCCGAATGGGCGCGTTGACGCCGCCGGTCGCCAAGCCTGGTTCATCCCAGGACGTTGGCGTTTCTGCTTAAACTGCAAGTTGGAAGCGCAGCCCGGAACCCGCGAGCAGAATAAGCTCGCCGGTCTAACGGCTGAAGGTCGATCATCGGCGACAACCCTGATCGTCAGCAGTCTTTTGCGCTTCATGCATCGGCCCGACGCAAAGATCGCGGCCGATAAGCGCAAGGTGCTGGGCTTCTCGGACAATCGCCAAGACGCGGCGCTCCAGGCCGGCCACTTCAACGACTTCATCTTCACGACGCTGTTGCGGGCCGCGGTCCTGTCGGCCGTGCAGGCCGCCGGTCCTGACGGTCTCGCTGAGGCTGAGTACGGCACGGCGGTGCAGAAGGCGCTCGGTTTCGAGGACAACAACGACGACCGCCGCCGCCACTGGATGCGCTCGCCCGAGGCCGTTGGCCCGTCCCGTGCTCGCGCCATCACAGATTTGACGAGGGTGCTCAGCCATCGCGTGTGGAGCGATCAGCGGCGTGGCTGGCGGTACACCAACCTGAACCTTGAGAACCTCCAGCTCATCCGCGCGCACTACCCAGGCCTCGAGAGTTGCTCTGACGACACCCTCTTCAAGGGGGCCGCACTCCTGCGCGGCATCGCGCCGGAGAAGCGCCGAGAGGTTTTTCAGGCCCTGTTTGAGGTCATGCGTGGGGAACTCGCCATCGAGAGCGACTTCCTGAAGAAGGCGACGACCGAGAGCCTCGGTCGCTCCTCGCGGGACAACCTGCGCACACCCTGGGCGATCTCGGACCAGGAGGCCGTCTCCGACGCCGGGCTTCTGCTCATTCCGGAAGGGGCAGGTGGCAAAGCTCAGCCGACGAACCGCGGCCCGGACAGCCGCCTGATCACGGCCGGACCCAACAGCCGGGTCGGCAAAAAGCTGCGGCACGGTCAGATCTGGGGCGGTCGACGCCTCACGGTCCATGACTACAACGAGCTGTTGGAGAGCGTTGTCCGGATCGCCAAGGCCCAGAACTGGATCCGTGAGGTCTCGGAGTACGGGATCATCGGCCTGCGGCTGCTGCCCTCCGCCGTTCGCCTCGTCGCTGACGCGCCTAAGGCGGACGTGAACACCTACTTCACACGTCTATATCGCGAGACGGCGAACATCCTCACCAGCGCCGATGACAGCCTCCTCGGGTTCGAGAGCCGAGAGCACACGGCGCAGGTCGACAAAGATCTGCGGCTCTGGCGCGAGGCTCGCTTTCGCTGGGGTGATGCCGGCAAGCGCAACCTCGACGTGATGCGCGCGGATCAGACCAATCCGTTGGAAGCTGACACCTTCCTACCGGTCCTGTTCTGCTCGCCGACCATGGAGCTCGGCGTAGACATTTCTGTGCTGAACGCCGTCTACCTGCGCAATGCACCGCCGACGCCGGCGAACTACGCGCAGCGTTCCGGACGTGCCGGGCGCTCAGGCCAAGCTGCCCTCATCGTCACCTACTGCGCCGCGCAGAGCCCGCACGACCAGTACTATTTCGCCCGGCGCGAGCAGCTTGTCGCTGGCTCCGTGCGACCGCCTGGCATCGACCTCGCCAACCGTGACCTAATCGAGGCTCATCTCAACGCCATCTGGCTGGCGAAGGCCGGCATCGACGGGAGATTGCGCCAGGAACTTCCCGACGCTATCCCCGACATCCTCGACCTCGGTACACCGAAGCGGACGGTGCGGGCGGAGATTACCGACCGGTTGGCTAATCCGGCCCGGGTGATCGGCGTCGAAGACGATTTCGAGCGGATCCTCACCAACGTCCGCAACGCTGTTTCGCTGGCGGTCCTGAACGATCCCGGCAGCGACTGGCTCAAGAACTCCAAGCCGTTCGTGGCCGATGTCGCGAAAACGGCGGCGCAGCGCTTCAACGAGGCGTTCGGGCGTTGGCGCGATCTCTACAACTCCGCGTTCGCGCAGATGGAGGAGGCCAGCCGTCAGATCATGAAACATGGTCTGACGAAGCAGGCTCGCGACGCCGCGGAGCGCGCCCTGCGCATCGCCAACAGCCAGATCAGGCTGCTGGAGCACGGCGGAAAATCGGACAACTCCGATTTCGCCTCACATCGTTATCTTGCAACCGAAGGGTATCTGCCGGGCTACAACTTCCCGCGGCTGCCGCTCTACGCCTACGTGCCCGAGCAGGGCTCAAGCGGCCCGCGGGCAGCCTATTTGCAGCGGGCGCGCTTCCTGGCGATCGCCGAGTTCGGACCGGGTTCGCTGATCTACCACGAGGGGCGGGCCTTCAAAGTCGTCCGCGCCAAGATCCCACCGGCCTTCCGCGACGCCCAAGGTGTACTGTCTCAGGGCAACCTCGCAGTCTGGCGTGTGTGCCGCTCCTGCGGTGCTGGACACGAGGGGACCGGACAGAATCTGTGTCACGCCTGCGGTGCGCAGATCGGGGGCGACGGTGCGAAGCGGATCCAGAAGGTTCTGCGCATCGACAATGTCGAGACGGTGCCGTCCGAGCGCATCACAGCCAACGAGGAGGCTCGCCGCGGTCGCGGATTCGAAATCCAGACGACGTTCACCTGGGCCAAGCGCAACGGTCAAAGTGATGTCCTGACCGCCGTCGCCGAAGACCCCGACGGCTCGGTCCTGGACATGACCTACGCACCGCGTGCCCAGATCAGCCGGCTGAACCTCGGATTGCGCAAGCGCAAAGACAAGGACATCTACGGGTACCCGATCGATCCGCAAAGCGGCCAATGGGTTGGTGCCGATCGCGAGCAAGACGATGATGACGCCGATCCGACCGAGCCCGATCGTCCCGGAGCCGTGCGCGTCGTACCCATTGTGCAGGATCATAAGAACGCGGCCCTGCTGAAACTCTTCGGGCCAGAGGCCGAGGAGGTCACGCTCGCCACCCTTCAGTACGCTATCGCCCGGGGACTCAGCCTCGTCTTCCAGGTCGAGGAAGGCGAGATCTCCACGGAGGCGGTCCCGGATCGTCGGCGGCGCAAGGCGATCCTCGCCTACGAGTCCAGTGAAGGCGGTGCCGGCGTGCTCCGCCGCCTCGTAAGCGAACCGGAGCGGATGGCCGAGGTCGCTCACCGCGCCCTGGAGGTCATGCACTTCATGCCGGAGAGCATCGAGGACGCGCTGATTACGCGCGACGCCTCGAAGCTGAAGGACCTCGATGACGCCTTCTGCGTCCGCGGCTGCTATCGCTGCCTGCTGTCGTACTACAACCAGATGGACCACGCGCTCATCGACCGCACGGATGAGGCCGCTCGCACGACCCTCGTCCGGCTTGCCGCTGGCGTGATCCGGTCGACATCCGTCGTATGCACAGCTCCGCCAGCGGCTGCGAGCAAGGAGACGTGGCCGCAGGCTCTCGGTCGTTGGGGCCTGCCGCCCTTCGACGCCAAGCGGTTGAAGTTCGACACGGACGGGATCCTGGACGTGTGGCGCAGCCAACACGTCGCAGTCGCCTACGCGCCGCCGCCGCAGGACATCGTCGACGAGCTCGAAGACGGCGGCTGGACGCTCGTGGTGCTCACCGGCGTCCCAGAGCACGACCCGCCCGCTGCCCTCTCGTCTCTGTTCAAGGTTGCGGCATGACCGTCCAATTCTCCCCCGGCGACCTGGTGCGCGCGCGTGGCCGGGAATGGATCACGCTGCCCCACGACGATCCGGCCGCACTTCGACTGCGTCCGCTCTCCGGCACCGAGGCCGACGCGCTGACAATCCTGCCGGCCTTAGAGCGGATGCCGGTCGAGGCCGCACACTTCGCGCCTCCTGAAGTCGATGTGCGCGGCTCTCAGGAGAGCGCCCGCCTGCTCGCCGAGGCGCTACGCCTATCTCTCCGCCGCGGCGCGGGCCCTTTCCGCTCGTCGGCGCGCGTGAGTTTTGAGCCGCGCGCCTATCAACTCGTGCCGCTGCTGATGGCGATGCGCCTCCCCGTCGTGCGGCTGCTGATCGCTGACGACGTCGGCATCGGCAAGACCGTCGAGGGCGGGCTCATCCTCCGGGAACTCCTCGACCGCGGTGAGATCGAGCGCTTCTGCATCCTTTGTCCGCCGCACCTCGTCGATCAATGGGTTGGCGAGCTACGTACCAAATTCGACATCGAGGCCGTCGCTGTCACATCGGCATCCGCACCACGCTTAGAGCGCAAGGTGGTCGGAACGCAGAGCCTTTTCGAGGTCCATCTGTTCACGGTCGTCAGCCTCGATTACATCAAGGCCGAGAAGCGCCGTGAGAGCTTCGCCGCCTCGTGCCCGCCGTGTGTCGTTATCGACGAGGCTCATGCCTGCGTCGGTACCGTCGGTAGCCGTCAGCGCCGCTACCGTCTTCTGCAACGCCTGGCCAAAGACGCGGCGCGTCACATGCTCTTCCTTACTGCGACCCCGCACAGCGGTGATGAGCAAGCCTTCGATCGCCTGCTCAAGCTCCTCGACGAGAGCTTCGACATTAACGGCCTCGACAGCAATGCCGGTCGCATCGCGCTTGCACGCCACTTCGTCCAGCGTCGCCGCAAGGACATCACCGATCAGAAATGGGAAGACGAGCAGATCTTTCCTCGGCACGAGAAACTCGATCGCCCGTACTCGCTCGGCTTGGAACACGGCGCGTTCCACGACGCCGTCCTGGATTACTGCCTCGACCGGATCGAGGATGCGGGCAATGGCACCCACCGGCAGCGGCTCACGCTCTGGTCGACACTGGCGCTGCTGCGCTGTGTTGGGTCGTCGCCGGCCGCCGCCCGAAACGCGCTTCGAAACCGCCAGGATGGTGACCCTGATCGCCTGTCGGCGCAGGTCCTTGATGAAGAGGACGAAGACACCGAGGCGGTCGATGCCGAGCCGAGCGCCTATCTCGGGACCGATCCGGCTCTCTCCAAGCTAATCCAGCAGGCGGAAGCTCTGGTCGGACAGCCAGATCCGAAGCTCGCGATGATGATCAAGGAACTGAAGCCGCTGATCGCCGCCGGCGCGAACCCGGTCGTGTTTTGCCGGTACATCGCCACCGCCGAGTATGTCGCCGCCGCGCTGCGCAAGGCCTTCCCAAGCCTAGCCGTCGAGAGCGTCACAGGTCTGCTGGTCCCGGACGATCGCCGAGACCGCGTCGAGGGCATGGCCGAGGAGCCGCAGCGGCTGCTTGTGGCGACGGACTGCCTGTCCGAGGGCATCAATCTGCAGATGCTGTTCGATGCCGTCGTCCACTACGACCTGTCGTGGAATCCAACCCGGCATCAGCAACGCGAGGGACGCGTCGACCGCTTCGGCCAGCCAGTCTCGCTGGTGAGGTCCATGCTGCTGTTCGGATCGGACAGCCTGATCGACAGCGCGGTCCTCAGCGTCATCCTGAGGAAGGCCGAGCAGATCCGGAAGGATCTCGGCGTTATCATCGCCCTGCCGGAGGATCGTCAGGTCATCTCTGGCGCGCTTCTGAACGCGATGCTGGAGCATCGAGGACGTCCCGGTGCGCAGAGACAATTCGATCTGTTCGCCAAGGAAGCCGATGCCCTATCGGCGTCCTGGCGCGATGCCGAGGAAGGCGAGAAGCGCTCCCGCGCCCGCTATGCGCAAAATGCGCTGAAGCCCGCCGAGGTGATGCCCGAGTGGGAGAGCTGGCGCGCTATCATCGGCGGTCCTGATCGGGTCGAGCGCTTCGTCGCCCGGGCCATGGACCACTTCAACACGGCTCTGGAGCCCAGTCGCGGGGCTACGTTCCGCGCCAATTTAACCAAGCTACCGCCAGCCATCACCGACCGCCTCGAAGGCAGCGGCGTGAGGGGCGAGATGCGGATCGGTTTCGAAGCCAAAGCGTCGGTCGGAGCCGTTACAGTCGGCCGGGCTCATCCGATCACCGCGACGCTGGCCGAAAGCCTGTTGGAGACAGCGCTCGATCCGAAGAGCGAGACGGGTTTCGAACTGGCCAGGACTGGTGTGTGGAGCACCACCGGGGTCGACGCGATGACCACGGTTGTGCTGATCCGCTTGCGCCACAAGCTCACCGTCCACGGGCGGTCCGAGCGCATGTTACTCGCGGAGGAGGCCGTCACCTTGGCTTTCACGGGAGCCAGTGCAGAGGCGATCGCCGACGGCGAGGCCGCCCAGCGGTTGCTTGAAGCGCCCGCGAGCGGTGACCTCGCCGAGACTGCCCGCCTCCGTCTGATCGAGAAGGCCCGCGAGCGCGTACTGAGCGTGTGCATGCCGGCGATCAACGCGTACGCTACGCAGCGCGGCGAAGCGCTTGAGGCCGACCACCGCCGTGTCCGTGCCGCAGCACAGGGCACGCCTCGCGTCACGGTCGAGCCGATCCTGCCAGCCGACATCGTCGGCCTCTACGTCCTCACGCCCGGAGATCTGTGATGGCCCGCCAGCCGAGACCCGCGGCGCGGATCCGTCGCGCGAAGCGCACGCCGGCCATCGCCTTCAATGCGATCACCCTGGAGGGTGGCCTCATTGCACCGGCGATGCTGACGCAGATCGCCCGCATCGAGGCCGACGAGCAAACTGCGGCTGATTATGGCGTCGCACGCGGCCTCACTCTGCGCGACGAGATCGCGCGCGCCTACCGGATTGCCCAGGCGCACTATGCCGACCTCACGGCCCATCCGGAGCCGTCGCTCGCCGCCACGCAGCGTTTCACCGAAGCCCTCCTGCGCGACGTCCTGGAATTTCAAGACCTCGTCCCGGTCGCGCGGCATGATCGCGATGGCGATGTTTACCCCGTGACCTTCGAGGGCCTCGGTAACCGCGTACCGGTAGTCGTGGTTCCGCCAGCAGACGGCATTGACCGTGTGAGCGCGAGCCTGACGGCAGCTGGACGGCGCGGGTCCGCAGCCAGCGTCGTGCAAGATTGGCTCAACGCCGAAGACGCCGCCCTCTGGGGCCTCGCTTGTTGCGGCACACGTCTGCGCCTGCTGCGAGATAACCCAAGCCTGACCCGTCCCGCCTATATCGAGGCCGATCTCGACGCGATCTTCACGAACGAAGGCCGTGTCGATTTCGCCGTGCTCTGGCTACTCCTGCACGCGACGCGCTTCGGCAAGCCTACTAACGCGGTCACTGATTGCACCCTGGAGCGGTGGCGGCTCGCTGGACTGAAAGAGGGCGAGGTCGCCCGTGATCGCCTACGCGATGGTGTCGAAGAAGCCCTCCTCGCCCTTGGGACCGGCTTCCTGAGCCATCCCGCCAATGGGGAATTGCGCAAGTTCGTCAGCAGCGGTGTCATCCCCGCCCAGGCCTACTTCGAGCAGTGCCTGCACCTTGTCTACCGCCTGATCTTCCTGTTCGTCGCCGAGGATCGCGACCTCTTGCATCCGAGGCAAACGGCAGCGATCAAGCGCCAGCGCTACGCTCAGGGCTACAGTGTCAGTGCGCTACGTCAGGCATCGATCCGGCGCAGCGGATATGACGCCTACAGCGACCGCTGGGAAGCACTGAAGATCGTCTTCGAGGCACTCGTTGAGGGTCAAGACGAGCTCGGGCTTCCGCCACTCGCTGGCCTGTTCGTGTCGCAGCGCATGGACGACCTCGAAGAGAATGCCTTGAGCAACCGCGACCTGCTCAAAGCGATTTACCGCCTCGCTTGGCTGAAGACCGACGACGGCGTCATGCCGGTCAACTGGCGCGACATGCAGACCGAGGAACTCGGCTCCGTCTACGAAAGCCTGCTCGAACTCACGCCGCGCATCACGGCCGACGGGCGAGAGATGCTCTTCGCCGAGGGCTTGGAGACGCGCGGGAACGCGCGCAAGACGACGGGCAGCTACTACACCCCCGACAGCTTGGTCCAGGTCCTTCTCGACACCACCATCGACCCGGTCATGGATCAGGCCGTCGCCGGTGCCGCCGATCCGGTTCGGGCCCTGCTCGGACTGCGCGTGATCGATCCGGCCTGTGGGTCCGGACACTTCCTGCTCGCCGCCGCGCGCCGCCTGGCCGCCCGAGTCGCGCGAGCGCGAAACGATGGCGTCGCCTCGGCCGAGCAGTACCGAGACGCCGTGCGCGATGTCGTGCGCCAGTGCATCCACGGCGTCGATCGAAACCCTATGGCCGTCGATTTGACCAAGGTCGCGCTCTGGATCGAGTCCATCGAGCCCGGCAAACCGCTCGGCTTTCTCGACGGCAACATCGTTTGCGGTGACGCGCTGCTCGGCACATTCGGTTACGGCAAGAGACTCGACGCGGTTCTCGATGCCGGTATTCCAGAAGAGGCCTACAAGCCCCTGACCGGTGATGATCGAGACGCTTGCCGTAGGTTTGTTCTCGCCGAACGCGACGATCGCACCGGCGCGTTGAACCTGTTTGACCAAAAGGGCTGGAAGCCTCTCGAAGAGCATACGGCCGAACTGATTAGCACCTTCAAGGCAATGGCTGAGGACACGCCCGGGCAGATCAAGGAGCGGCAGGAACTCTGGATCAAGGCGATGAGCGACCCCGGCCTCGTCGCGAAAAGACAGGCCGCGGATCTCTACCTCGGGGCCTTCCTAACCGGGAAGGGACCGAGCGACGATCCCTACCAACGGACGTTGGTGCCCCGCACGGCCGATATTATCCACGCCTTGCATCAGAGCAGTGTCAACGCTGATTTGCTGCGCGCCTGCCAGGAGCGCACGGAAGCCGCACGTGTGCTCCATTGGGGACTGACTTTCGGCGACGTGTTCGACCGTGGCGGCTTCGACGTGGTGATCGGCAACCCGCCATGGGAGCGCATCAAGCTGCAGGAACAGGAGTTCTTTGCGAGCCTCGACCCAGAGATCGCAGGCGCTCCGAACGCTGCGGCCCGAGAGGAATTGATCGAAGAAACGAAAAACGCTGCGCCCGACACGCGCAAACGCGCGATCTACAAGGCCTATGAGACCGCCAAACGGACGTCAGAAGCGGCCTCGCTGTTTGTGCGGATATCCGAGACTAAACAAGGTCGCTTCCCGTTAACGGGCCGCGGAGACGTCAATACGTATGCCCTTTTCACAGAACTCTTTACTCAACTGCTATCTGAGAGTGGCCGTGCGGGCATCATAGTACCGACAGGCATTGCAACCGATGCCACGACAGCCCCCTTCTTCGCTACGCTGGTAAGCGGCAAGCGGCTGGCAAGTCTATACGATTTTGAAAATAAAGAGGCGATATTTCCATCAGTCCATAGAAGCTTTAAGTTCAGCGTGCTCGTTATAGCCGCACATATCGATATACCGCGTTACGCTTTCTTTTTATCTAACGTCTCAGACATCGATATATTGGAGAAAAACTTCGTATTGTCGGCCGAGACGATATCGAGCATCAATCCAAATACGCACACGACACCCGTTTTTAGGGCAAAAATGGATGCCGAACTAACATCAAAAATTCATCGCCAAACGCCTGTTTTGATTAAGGACGCTGATGCTGCGGATGGAAATGCCTGGGGCATGCGATTTCATACCCGTATCTGGCATATGGCCGAAGACTCAGCTTGGTTCAAAAACGCCTCTAACTTGATCGCCGCTGGCGGAACGCAGGATGGTTCGAGCTGGATAGTCTCCAGGGAGAACGACAGCGACGTCGAATATGTCCCGCTTTACGAAGCTAAAATGATCCATCAATTTGATCATCGTTGGGCCACTTACTCAGGATCAAAGGCTGATTATGTAGATTTAAGTCTGAAGCAAGACCAAGATTTTGAGCCCACCCCTCGATATTGGGTTCCAAAACACGAGGTGAGCAGGCGCTTGAAAGTTCAGGGTTGGAAGCGCCAGTGGCTTATGGGGTGGCGTGACATTGCTCGCTCGACCGACGAAAGGACGCTAATTGCCAACGTCATCCCGTCTTTTGGATCAGGCGATAAGTTCCTGTTATTTTTTACGGATCAGGCACCGCAAAAATGCGCCGCCTTGATTGCTTCGCTTAATAGTTTGGTGGTCGATTTTATTGCAAGACAGAAACTCGGTGGAACTTCTTTCAAAACATTCGTTTTTAAGCAACTGCCAATATTACCTCCAAGTGCATACGACAATGTAGCAATTGAATTTATTGTCCCGCGTATAGTTGAGTTAGTTTACACCAGCCAATCGATGAGAGGTTTCGCCGAAGATCTGAACTATACAGGCTCCCCTTTTGCATGGTGCGAAGAGCGGCGAGCTACGCTGCGAAGTGAGCTAGATGCGTGGTTCGCGATCGCATATGGTCTATCGCGAGATGAACTCCGGTATATTCTGGATCCCAGCGACCCTTGCGGAAACGGGTACCCGTCTGAGACCTTTCGCGTCCTGAAAAGCAGCGACCTTCGTCGATATCAAGAGTACCGCACTGCCCGTCTGGTGCTTGAAGCTTATGATCGGATAGCGCGCGAAAGTGGCAGTCGTGTTGCAGCATGACTATGCCCAGCGATGCCGTTTTGCCACCTCCCGTTCCTTCGCAAGGAGCAGCAGCATGGATCGATATCCGGCAGGCCGCTTATAGGAACGGGTTTCACAAAGGGCTCCATCAGCCTGTCATTCATGACGGCTGGTATCTGTTGCGCTCTGCGACGACGCCGTTCCAGGTCCACGTCGCTGCTTACGGTGAAGTCGGACCATGGGTCCTATCATTCAGCGAACCGCGGATTGATACAACGATCCTCCCGGGCACCGAGTACACCGGTCCGATGCCTGGGCAGAGCGGCCGCGAGGTTACAAGCCTTGCCGAACTCGGCGAGGCGCTCTCGCGGATCTACCACTTCGCTACCGTTGAGTTGCCGCCATCGGCCTATCAGGAATTTCTCGACGCAACCCTAGCGATGCCTGAAACGACCGAGGCCGAAAGGGTGGCCATCGTCCGTACAGCGCAGGGCATCTTCCGACAGCACCTGGACAGGTATTGGAACCAGGCCTGCGCAATCACCGGGTTGCAGGACCGTGGTCTCCTTCGAGCATCGCATATCAAGCCGTGGGCTGCCTCGAGCGACTACGAGAAGGTCGACGTCCACAACGGTCTCTTGCTCTCGGCTCTGTGGGACGCTGCGTTCGACCAAGGCCTCATCAGCTTCAGCGACGAGGGCGGTCTCCTTGTGAGCCCGAAGCTGTCGCAGCGCGCGATCGACGTCCTCACTTACGGGCGAACAATTACAGTGCCCATGACTGACGGCCATGCCCCATACCTGCGAGATCATCGGTCAAGGCATGGGTTCGGCGACGATCACGACTGAGGCGTTGAACGTTTCCGCTTGCGCTGGGACGGCTTCGGTCCCCCAACGAAAAGTTTGAGCTCGCTGGTGTACGTGCACAGCCGCCTCCGACGCGCTCTCGATGTCGTCCCAGATGGTCGGCAAGCACGTGCGGACCCTGGAGGATCACCTCGGGGTCAAGCTCATCAATCGCACCACCCGCCGCCAAAGCGTTACCGAGTTGGGACGTGCCTTCCACGAGAGGGTGCGGACCATCCTGGCGGAGGTCGAGGCGGCGGAGGCCCTGGCGGCGGAGAGCCTAGCTATCCCGCGTGGGCGTATCCGGGTGAATGCCCCGGTCACGTTCGGCGCCCATGAACTGGCCCTGGTGCTTCCAGGTTATCTAGCTGCCAACCCCGGGGTCGAGGTCGAGTTGACGCTCACGGACCGGACGGTCGACCTGATCGACGAGGGATACGATGCCGTGTTTCGCGTCGGGCCCCTCGGTGACAGCGGCCTCATCGCCCGGTCGCTGCAGCCCACGAGGATGGTCCTCTGCGCAGCCCCCGTCTACGTCGAGGCACGAGGCACGCCGGCGACGCCCGATGACCTGCGGGGGCACGAATGCCTCGGCTTCGTCTACGGCTCGACGCGAACCCAATGGTCCTTCCTTGGACCTACTGCTGCGGCCACCATCGATGTATCCTGCCGGCACATCGTCAACAACGGCCGGGCCCTACTGAATCTGGCCGTGGCGGGAATGGGCATCCTTCTGCAACCGGCATCGCTGGTCCAGGACGCCCTTGCGTCGAGGAGGCTCGTCCACTTGCTGCCGGACTACGAGCCCCCGACGCATCCTATGCACATCCTCTACGCCCCGGATCGGCGCATCACCCCCAAGCCGCGTTCCTTCTTGGACTTTATCGCAATTCGTTTCGGTGGGTCGCACCACGCGATAGAAGCCATGGCTCGTTAAACGACGAGCCATTGCGCTCTGGACGTCTGCTCTGGAGCCAAACGTCGGTCATCTTCTACGACAAGGTTGGGTCGACACCTACCAGTCCGCTTTATAAAAGAAACGGGTCGCCAGCAGCCGGTGAGCCCTTCACCGCAGGAGCGTTCGTTGGCCGCAGGGATAGCAAAAGATGAGCTGCATAATCGGCAAAACATCATAAAAGCTGTGTTCTATGATGTTCGATTTTGAGATAAGCTCTTGATGTAATTGATTTTTACTCAAAACTCGCCCTTGTCTCCACTTGGAAACAACATGCTTTGTCGCAGATCCGCGCAAAATGTGAGGTTTCAATGAAACAGGCGCGTGTGCCCACCGATGGAGAGTTCAAGCGGCTGGCGGCGGTGGTAAGCCAGGGCAGGTTCGGGCCTCGCAACCGGATGGCTCTCATGCTCAGCTACCTCGCGGGCCTACGCGTGGGTGAGATCGCATCTCTCCGTTGGGGCGATCTCCTCGACGGCGAGGGGAGGGTGCGTGAGCAGCTACGGCTCAGCGCAGCAGTTACCAAGGGCGGCCACGCGCGTGTCGTATTCATGAACGTACGCCTGCGTCGCGAGATCGAGCAGTTCCGTGCCTGCCTGTCCGCCGCTCCCGACCTGAGGCAGCCCGTGCTGTTCACTCAGAAGCGCACGGCTTTCAGCGCGAACACTCTGTGTCAGCTCATGCGCGGGCTCTACGATCAGGCCGGCCTAGATGGCGGTTCCAGCCACAGCGGCCGGCGCTGGTTCATCACCCGCTTGGCTCATGCCGGGATCTCGCCCAAGGCGATCATGATGCTCGCCGGACATCGGCATCTCTCCACCACGCAGCGGTACATTGACGTAAATGATGAAATGATGCGATCTGCTGTCGAAACTCTTTAACGATAGTAAAATGAATCCAAAAATACGCTTTATTATGCTACGTTAAATCCTTCTTTAATACTATCGCCACCAATTTAGCGCAAATGATATCGATCCGCACGCGAGGAAGTATTGATGTCTTCACTGAACGATAAATTAATTAATTAAAAACTTTAAACTAAGTATTTTGGATAGGTAATCGGCAAGTCTTG
>NZ_VRVG01000131.1:0-15452 GCF_008040085.1 Methylobacterium sp. WL7
GGACAAGGGTTCTTGGGTGATTGAGCTTGGCTTGGGAGTAGGGGCGAGAGCACCAGCCTATGAACCTAACATATTGATTAATCGCCCTTTGCGATTGTTCTTGTTACCGACGGCAAATCCAGAGCCGGCGTTGCAGGAGTCGGTAATCCGCCAGTTTGTTCATCATTTGTTCGCGTGCTATAGATAGCTCCATAAGGAGCCTGCAGCAGTTTTATCACAGCGGTTAAGCTTCCTGCTCAATTCGGCCACGTCATGGATGGACAACTTAAACGCGATTTGCACTCTTCGCTGTCTGTGAAGGAGGGGTACAAATGGCTCAAGCCGAGGACGTGCCGATGAGCCGGCAGGAATTCTCGGTTGCTTACGATGGCCCCTCTCGTGCGGACGACCACTCTATTGATGGCCGGAATTTGGCGCCAGCGCTGCTGGCATTTGGCCGACTGCTGCGCGAGGCGAATACAGAGTTTAATGGCAAAAAATCCACAACTAAAGTTTTAGTTGTCTCAGATTTCGAGCACAAATGCTTTAACATAAATTTCGAACTGATCGTTGGATTTTACGATCAAATTAAGCAATTGCTCGGGCTGGATCAAGTAAAAACCGCGAAAGAAATACTTGAATGGATCGGCCTCCTGAAAGGTCCGCTGTATGGAGTTGGGCTTGCCACAGGCTACATAAGTTTTTTGAAATATCTAGAGTGGAAAAAAGGTCAAGATATCATAGAAGAAAGAGTCGAATCCGACCCGCGCGGAATTATAAAAGTTACAATAAAAGGCAACGGCAATAGCGTTTGCCTGACACCAGAAATATATAGCCTATCAAAAAATCCAAAGGCGCTTCGTGCAACTCAGGATGCTTTCTTGCCACTGGGGCATGATGGCTTTGAGACAATGCGTGTTTCTGGGAATGAAGAGGATACGCCGGAAGATTTCACACCCGAAGAGGTTGCCAATATCGCCGCATCTTGTGTGAAGGGAATAGAAGAAAGCAAAGAGGTCAACGAGCCAGACGTTGAAGAAACACCCGCATGGCTTAGCGTTTATTCGCCAGTATACGATGCAAGCGCAACAAATTGGCGGTTTCGCCTTGGGCTGGAAACCATACACGCAGACATTACCGAGACAACAATTGCACAAGATGCACTGGAAAGGGGTGGCGCATTATCAGACGATACGTATCAAGTTATTCTGGAAATAACCACACATTATGACTCCGACAATAATCCCAAACAACCAACTTACAAAATTAAAAAGGTCATGCGCTTCGTTCCCGCGCGCCCTACTAAGCAGGCGGATTTATTTAATCCCGATGGCGCATGACAAGATATCGACAAACTAATTTTTCAGATTTACCGCTATATATGCAGGCTATGTTTTAAACCAAGATCTAGGACAATGTCGCCCGCAGTGGCGTTTCTCCCCCGCGATCCGAGAATCACCGGCGTTGAACACCCTGTCGATCTAGTCCGACGTCGACTACGGCTCGATTGGCAACGCGGCTTCGGTGGTCCCGATGCAGCGGCGCGGGGTGGAGGTCGGGCCAGTCCACACCGTCCAAGTTTCAAACCATCTCGGCTGACGCCCGGTCTTCGACGCGGAAACAACCCGCACCGTGGTCCGCGGCATCGGCGGGCGCGGACGGGTCGGCACCGGGCGCGCCGTGCCGGCGGGCTCTCCGGCCTCGGCCCCAACCGCGCAGCACGCCCCCGACCCGTCCTCGCTGCGCAGACCGACTTCGGAACGGAACAGGCGCGCGTCGCATTGCTGGCCCCACATGCGGGAGCCTGCCGTGAGACCCACCCTTCTCGTCCTCCTCGGGCTGTCGCTCCTGGCCGTCCCGCAGCACGTCCGGGCGCAGGCCGTCGCCGGTGAGGCGTATACGACCCTGGAGGCGGACGCGCCCCGCCCGGGGCCGCCGCCGCCGCTGCCGGACCTGTCCGATCCGAACGGGCGGGCGGGCGAGGCCCTCAACGAGCCCGGCGAGCGCTCCGGCATTCCCAAGACGCTGCGCGCCTCCGGCTCCAAGGCGGGCGGTCCAGCCAACGACCTCAACCCGAGCGGGCAGGCGGAGGCGCCGGCGCCGCCCAAGGGCGATCTCGGCAAGGTCGCGGCCGGCGAGGACCTGTTCCACGGCAATTATTGCGGCACGGGCCAGCGCGGCGAGGGCCTGCCCCCGATCGACGCCCTCGACGCCGCCTGCATGCGCCACGACGCCTGCTACGACGCCGCCGGCTACAGCTCCTGCGCCTGCGACGCGACGCTGAAGCGGGAGGCCGCGTCCGTCTCGGACGCGCCGGGCGCCTCGCTGGAGACGCGGCGCCGGGCGCTCAGCGTCACGCAGGCGACGGTGGCCATGCGCTGCCGCGCGCCCTGATCCGGTCACGGCGTCCCGCCGAGGGGGGACGCGGTCCGGCCCGCCTGCCGGCTGTGGGGGCCAAACCCGATGCGGGCCGGCCGTCCGGACCGCGCGCCCCCGGGCTTGCCTCCCATCGCTTGCGCCCGCGCCCCGGATCGCCGACAGCTTCGGCTCTCCCCATGGCACCGGGAATCACCCGCGTTGAACGTCCTGTCGATCCAGTCCCACGTCGCCTACGGGCATGTCGGCAACGCGTCGGCGGTGTTCCCGATGCAGCGGCTCGGGGTCGAGGTCTGGCCGGTCCACACGGTGCAGTTCTCCAACCACACCGGCTACGGGGCGTGGCGCGGCCCGATCTTCGAGGCGGACATGATCCGCGACGTGGTGCGGGGCATCGGCGAGCGCGGGGTGTTTCCGAGCTGCGACGCGGTGCTGTCGGGCTACATGGGCTCGGCCGCGATCGGGGAGGCGATCCTGGAGGCGGTGGCCTCCGTGCGGGCCGCGAACCCGCAGGCGCTCTATTGCTGCGACCCGGTGATCGGCGACGTCGCGGAGGGCGTCTACGTGCGGCCGGGGATCGAGGCCTTTTTGCGCGAGCGCGCCGTGCCGGCGGCCGACATCCTCACCCCCAACCAGTTCGAGCTCGACCGGCTCACCGGCCTGCCGAGCCGGACCCTGCCGGAGGCGGCGGCCGCGATCGCGGCGCTCCAGGCCCGGGGCCCCCGGGTGGTGCTGGTCACCTCGGCGCTCTGCGCCGACACGCCGTCCGACCGCATCGACCTGCTGGCCGGGGCGGAGGGCCGGGTGTTCCGGGTCCGCACCCCGCGGCTCGCCATCGCGGTGAACGGGGCGGGGGACTGCATCGCGGCCCTGTTCCTGGTCCACTACGCCCGCACCGGCTCGGCCGCCACGGCTTTGGGCGCGGCCGCCGCCTCGGTCTACGGCCTCCTGAAGCGCACCGCGGCGGCGGGCTCCCGGGAGATCCTCACCGTGGCCGCGCAGGCGGAATACGTGACCCCGAGCGAGACGTTTGCGGTGGAGGCGGTGTGAGGGGCGGCGCCCCCTCAAGCCCCCTCCCGCACGATGGTCGGTTCGTGCGTCACCGCAAAGTTCACCGAGCGGGCGATGAAGCACTGCGCGTGCGCCCGGTGGTGCAGCGCCAGGGCGGCCTCGGCGTCCGACTCCGCCGTGACGGTGACCCGGGGGCGCAGGGTGACCGCGGTGAACTGGCCGCCGCCGCCGGGCTCCTCGGTCATGCGGCCTTCGGCGGTGTCGGCGTAGGCCGTCACCACGATCCCGGCCTGCGCGCACAGGCCGAGGTACCAGAGCTTGTGGCAAGCCGAGAGCGAGGCCACCAGCAGGTCCTCCGGGTTCCAGCGGGCCGGGTCGCCCCGGAAGGCCGGGTCGGACGAGCCGGCGATCGTGGGCTTGCCCGGGGCCGCGGCCTCGAAGGCGCGGTCGTAGCCGCGATGGGTCCGGGTGCCGGCCCCTTTGTTGCCGGTCCAGGTCACCGTGACCGCGTAGGCGTGCTCCGTGTCGGGCATGGCTCCCTCCCGGTGGTGCGGTCCGCGTCCTCATCCCGATGCGCTGGGACTTCGGTCCGCGCTCGGCTACGCTCGCGATCCTGCCCGCCCCGGCGAGTCGGGGCGGCGGCCTCAAGCCTATCCGAGCCGGGATCACGGCCGCCAGCCGGAATCCGCGCGGGCTCGAACCGAAGGGAATCGAACCGATGGCGCGCCGCTTCGTCACCCTCGACGTGTTCACCGACCAAAAACTCGCCGGCAACCCGCTGGCCGTGGTGCGCGACGCCGAGGGGCTCGACACGACCGCGATGCAGGCGATCGCGGCGGAGTTCAACCTGTCCGAGACGGTGTTCGTGCTGCCGCCCACCGACGCGCGGCAGCGGGCGCGGCTGCGGATCTTCACGCCGCGGCACGAGCTGCCGTTCGCCGGCCACCCGACCGTGGGGAGCGCCGTGCTGCTCGCCCTGGAGGACCCGTCCCAGGGCGATGCCCGGGCCTTCGGCCTGGAGGAGCGGATCGGGATCGTGCCCTGCGTGGTCGAGACGTTGTCCGACGGCAGCGGCGGCCGGGCGCGGTTCAAGCTGCCGGCCCTGCCGGAATTCCTGGGCGCCGGCCCGGACCCGGCGGTGCTGGCGCCGCTCCTCGGGCTCGAGCCCGGCGATCTCGGCACCGGCCGGCACGTCCCGAGCCGCCACGGGGTCGGGCCGTCCTTCACCTGCGTGCCGGTGGCCACGGTGGCGGCGCTGGACGCCGCCCGGTCCGCCCCGGCCCCGGAGGCGCAGGACGGGCTCTACCTCTACGCCCCGGACCCCGAGGGGACGGGCCAGAGCTGGCGGGTGCGGATGTTCGCGCCGCATCTCGGCATCGCGGAGGATCCCGCCACCGGCTCGGCGGCCGCCGCCTTCGCGGGGGTGCTGATGCAGTTCGAGACCCTGGGCGAGGGCACCCACGACGTGGCGATCCGCCAGGGCGAGGCCATGGGCCGGCCGAGCGCCATCGCGCTCCAGCTCACGATCGCGGCCGGCGCCCTGCGCTCGGTGGAGATCGGCGGCTCGGCCGTGATCGTGTCGGACGGGACCTTGCGTGTCTGACGGCTTCCGGATCACCCGGCTCGCCGGGGTCACGGCGCGACTCGTCGCGCATGACTGGCCGTTCGCCCGGGACCACGAGGCGGCGATCGCCGAACACTGGCGGGCGCGGCGCGCCCGCAGCCCCGGGATGTTCGACGGCACCGTGCTGCTCGCCCGCGCCTGGTCGGTCGAGACCGGGATCGCCCGGGTGGAGCTGTTTGCCGCCCGCTATTCCAGCTTCATCACCTACCGGGACCGGGGCCGCCCGGAAGCCGGCGTGGTCAACGCCTTCGCGGCGATCGTGCCCTGGAGCCGGGACGGCGCGGTGCTGCTCGGCGCGATGGGCGCCCACACGGCCAATGCCGGCCAGCTCTACTTCCCGTGCGGCACGCCCGACCTCGACGACGTGCGGGGCGAGACCGTCGACCTCGCCGGCAGCGCCGCCCGGGAACTCGCCGAGGAGACCGGCCTGGCGCTGCCGGCGGATGCCGCGACCGACTGGGTGCTGCTGGCCGGGGAGGGGCAGCTCGCCTTCCTGCGCCCGGTGCGGTTCCCGGAGACGGCCGACGCCCTGTGCGCCCGCATCGAGGCCCACCGCCGCCGGGAGGCGGAGCCGGAACTCGCCGGGATCCACGTGGCGCGGGGCGCAGGCGGCCCCGAGGCGGCCCGGATGCCGGGCTTCGTGCGCGCGTATCTGGCGGATGCTTTTGGGGATTAGGCTGTCGGAGGCCCGCGGCAGCGAAGGCTGGGCGGGTTGCAGGACGCGTGTCTCTCCCACCCACCGCCTCATCCTGAGAGGCTGTGAGTTGAACGGCCTCCTAGGGATATGGGCGCCCTGCCGCAACGATGCCGATCTTCTCGCCGGTGCCGATCGCGCGAAACACGATCGCTCGGTCCGCCAGCAATACAGATAACCGTTTCCTTGTTCGCCGCGGGCGCTTCCATAGACTTGGCCGCTCCGCTGAACCCCTCGCGCACGCTGCGCCGGGCAATGAAATGGGCCGCATGCGCATCCTCCCTGACGCCCAAAGAATGACTCGCCGGCGCGCGGCCGCCTGGCTCGCCGCGGCCCTGATGCTGTCGGCGGCCGTCCCGTCCCGCGCGGCCGAGCCGGTGGTGCTGCGGGTCGGCGACCAGAAGGGGGGCAACCGCTCGCTGCTGGAGATCTCCGGCTACGGAAAAGACCTGCCCTACACGATCGTCTGGTCGGAATTCCCCGCCGCCGCGCCGATCCTGGAGGCGCTCAATGCCGGGGCCCTCGATGTCGGCTATACCGGCGACCTGTCGCTGCTCACGGCCTACGCGGCCGGCGCCCCGATCAAGGCGGTCGGCGGCACCAGGTCCGACCCGCGGAGCCAGGCGATCCTGGTGCGCCAGGATTCCCCGATCCGGTCGGCCGCCGACCTCGCGGGCAAGCGTCTGGCCGGCACCCGGGGCGGCTGGGGCCAGTTCCTGATCGACGCGACCCTGGAGAAGGCCGGGATCAGGCTGGAGGACGCCACCTTCGCAGCCCTCAACCCCGTGGACGCCAAGGTCGCCCTGGTCGCCGGCTCGGTGGATGCCTGGGCGGTGTGGGAGCCCTACGTCTCCTTCGCGACTTTAAAGGACAAGGCCCGGGTGATCGCCGACGGCGCGGGCCTGACGCCGACCATCACGTTCGTCGTCGCCTCCGACAGCGCCATCGCCACCAAGCGGGCGGCCGTGCAGGACCTGCTGGACCGCCTGAACAAGGCCCGGCTCTGGTCGCTCGACCATCTCCCCGCATACGCCAAGAGCACCGCCGCCCTGACCCGCCTGCCGGAGGATGTGCTGCTCGCGGCCTATGCGGCGCAGCGGACCAGCCCGATCGGGATCGACGACGGCGTGGTCGCGGAGGTCCAGGAGGCGTCCGATCGCGCCACCCGCTACGGCATCCTGGGCAAGCGGCTCGACGTGAGCCAAGCCGTCGATCGGAGTTTTACGGCTGCGGCGTCGAATTGAGGTGGCATGCTTTCGGCCTGGGCGGATCCGTCGGACGCGAGCCGACGTGGCACGCGCGATGCGCGTCCGGACGTGTCGGCGGGATGCCGTCACCCGTGGCTTTCCATGACTTTGAAGCCGGGTTGCCATCCCTCTGCTCCGGGAAGACTCTGCGCCCGTCGGGGGCGGGCGGCTTGCGTACAACCCAGCTGTACGCCAGATTTGGCGCATGTCGTTCGACACCATGCACACGTTGCGCCGCGCGCCCGAGGCCACGCCGCTTTTCCCCGAGCTGAGCGTGGTCGTAACCCTGTGTGATACGGTGACGGACGATGGGCTTCCCGTTGCCGCAGGATCGCGTGGAACCATCGTCGAGGTCTATGCCGGTGGCGAGGCCTATGAGGTCGAGTTCGCACGCCCGGTCATCGGCAACGCAACGATTCGGGCCGAAGCTCTTAAGGCAGCCTGACCCGATGCCACTTCCGGGCGGCCGGGTGCCGGTACCCTGTATCCCGGACGCCAAGATCGGCGGCTATCTCCTCGACGTGGGACATGCCGAAGGTGGGCCGAAAGCCGAGTTTTTTCTCGCCCGCGGTTTTGCACGCGAGGATCCCCGTCCCTTCATCGCCGCGCTCCTCGATCACGGACGAAGCGACTATTTTTCCCGTGCAGCCGAAAATAGGTTTGTCACCAAATACATATACGAAGGGGCGATGCAGATGCCTGACGGATCGAGTCATCGAATCAGATCCGTCTGGAAGCTTGTCGACGATGGTGCCTTCATGGCGCTCGTGACCGCATACCCGATCTGAGCTTGAGACTTCGAGGCTGAGCGGACGTCCAACGTTATCTGCGCATCCTTCCAGGACGGACCGCTCAAAAACAGGCCCGCTAGGCTTATGAATCCGTCCGCCTGATCCAGCCGTCCACCCACGCCCGCCGCGACGAAGGCGGCATCGCCCATCGAGGCGGCACGAGCCCCAGAGGACGAAGCCGGCAGCGATTTTTGCGGCACCGCGGGAGCTTCGCCGTTGCCGGCACGTTCACTGGACGCTCCCCGCACCGGCACGTGGCCGTGCGGGTCGCGTTCCGGAGTGTCCATGTCCGATTCCCGACGTCCTGCTTCACAAGCCCGCGCGACCCGCACGCGCATCCAGGAAGGCCAACCCTATCCGCTCGGCGCCACCTGGGACGGGCTGGGCGTCAACTTCGCCCTGTTCTCGGCCCACGCCACCAAGGTCGAACTCTGCCTGTTCGACGACCAGGGCGAGCGCGAGATCGAGCGGATCGAACTCCCCGAATACACGGACGAGATCTGGCACGGCTACCTGCCGGATGCGCGGCCCGGCACGATCTACGGCTACCGGGTCCACGGCCCCTACGAGCCGAAGGCCGGCCACCGGTTCAACCACAACAAGCTCCTGATCGACCCTTACGCCAAGGGACTGGTGGGCTCGATCACCTGGAACCCGGCCCTGTTCGGCTACCAGATGGAATCGGGCGACGACCTGACCTTCGACGAGCGGGACAGCGCGCCGTTCAACCGCCGCTCGCGGGTGATCGACCCGGCCTTCACCTGGGGCCGGCACCGCAAGCCCAACGTGCCGTGGGAGAAGACGATCTTCTACGAGGCCCACGTGAAGGGCATGACCAAGCTCGACCCGCGGGTGCCCGAGAAGCTGCGCGGCACCTATGCCGGCCTCGGCACGCCCGACGTGCTCGACTACATCAAGAGCCTCGGCGTCACCTCGGTGGAGCTGCTGCCGGTGCATTCCTTCGTGCAGGACGACTACCTGCAGCAGAAGAACCTGGTGAATTACTGGGGCTACAACACGATCTCGTTCTTCACCCCCGCCCGGCGCTACGCGGCGGTGCCGGACTTCGCCTTCTCCGAGTTCAAGGAGATGGTCTCGCGCTTCCACGGCGCCGGCCTCGAGGTGATCCTCGACGTGGTCTACAACCACACCGCCGAGGGCAACGAGAAGGGCCCGACCCTGTCGTTCAAGGGCGTCGACAACGCCTCCTACTACCGGCTGCTGCCGGGCGAGCCGCGCTACTACATCAACGACACCGGCACCGGGAACACCTTCAACCTGTCGCACCCGCGGGTGCTGCAGCTGGTGACCGATTCCCTGCGCTACTGGGCCACCGAGATGCGGGTCGACGGATTCCGGTTCGACCTGGCCACGATCCTCGGCCGCGAGCCCTACGGCTTCGACGAGGGCGGCGGCTTCCTCGACACCTGCCGGCAGGACCCGGTGCTCAACGGCGTCAAGCTGATCGCCGAGCCGTGGGATTGCGGCCCCGGCGGCTATCAGGTCGGCGGCTTCCCGCCGGGCTGGGCCGAGTGGAACGACCGGTTCCGCGACGACGTGCGCGCCTATTGGCGGGGCGATCCCGGCCTGCTGCCGGACCTCGCCGCCCGGGTCTCGGGCTCGGCCGACAAGTTCGACAAGCGCGGCCGCAAGCCCTGGGCCTCGGTGAACTTCCTCACCGCCCATGACGGCTTCACCCTGCACGACACGGTGGCCTACAACGAGAAGCACAACGAGGCGAACGGCGAAGGCAACCGCGACGGCCACTCGCACAACCTCTCGTACAATTACGGCGCCGAGGGCCCGACCGAGGACCCGGCGATCCGGGCCGTGCGTCTGCGCCAGATGCGCAACATGCTGGCGACCCTGTTCCTGTCGCGCGGCACCCCGATGCTGCTCGCCGGCGACGAGTTCGCCCGCACCCAGAACGGCAACAACAACGCCTATTGCCAGGACAACGAGGTCTCCTGGCTCGACTGGGGGGCGATCGGCGACGAGGAGCGGGATCTGGCCGAGTTCACCCAGCGCCTGATCATCCTGCGCAACGCCCTGCCGATCCTCAGCCGCGGACGCTTCCTCACCGGGCAGTACGACGAGGAGTTCGGCCTCAAGGACGTGACCTGGCTGCGCCCGGACGGGGGCGAGATGGCCAGCGAGAACTGGTCCGAGGGGGAGGCGAAGGCCTTCGCGGTCCAGCTCGACGGCCGCGCCCAGGCCACCGGCCTGCACCGCCGGGGCGGCGACGCCACGCTGCTGATCATGTTCAACGCCCACCACGACCTGGTGACGTTCACGCTGCCCGAATCGCCCAACGGCATCGCCTGGACCCGGTTGCTCGACACCAACCTGCCCGACAGCCAGGACGTGGAGAGTTTTTCGTTCGGCAAAGGCTACGCCGTGACCGGGCGCTCGCTCCTGATGTTCGTGCTCAAGCCCGAGGACACCCCGGGCGACGACGCCACCGAGATGGAGCGCTCCTACCAGCACGTGATGCAGGCGTTCGAGCGCGCCAACGTCGAGAGCGTGCATTTCCACCTCGACCCGGAGGCGTAGTACCCCCCGGGCGGGACGGTTTTCGTCCCGCCCGGGCACCATTGCCTTGCGCCCGGCGGCGCACCCGGCTAACAGCACCCCACCGCGCGGCCCTGGTCGCGCCCGGCGCTCTTGCGCCCGGGCGCCCTGTCCGCGGCCGGAGGGGTGGCCGAGTGGTTGAAGGCGCACGCCTGGAAAGTGTGTATACGGGAAACCGTATCGCGGGTTCGAATCCCGCTCCCTCCGCCATCTGACCCACCCTGGCCCGACGCTTCGCGCCCCTACAGTCCTCCTGCTGCCAGCCGCTCGAGGAAGCGGCGTTTCTGCGCGTGCCGCTGCTGGATGCCGGCGAGGCGCGTGTCGAAATCCGCGGTCAGGCCGCGTTCGGCTGCCAGAATTTTCAGGTCCGACAGGAGATCGAAGGCTTTGGTATAGCCGGACGCGTTGCGCCGATCGATCTCGGTCTCGATCTCGCGCCAGACGGCTTCGCCGCGTCGCGCCAGGGCGTCGAGGCGGGCGCGACGCTGCTTCTCGGCCTCCTCGGCCTCGCGTCGGCGCCGGGCTTCCGCTGCTTCGGCCTCGGCCCGGTCGCGCTCGTGGCGGATCGCCTCGGCGCGGGCGCGCAGGGCTCCGACATTCCGCAGCGGCGGCTGCGACGCGGTCTCGGCCTGCGGCAGATGGTGGCGCAGCAGGCGCTTCAGCTCCGTGCCGGCATGGGGATCAGCGTTGACGAGCCGGACCAGGAACGCGGTCTTCTCGGCCTCCGGAAGCCCGGCCACCGCGGCTTCCAGGGCGCGGGAGCCACCGCGGCCGACGCCTCGGTTTCGGCCGCTGCCGCCGCGAGATCGGGATCGATGCGAAAAAATTCTGCGAAAGCGGCGAGCGCGTCCGTGAGCGGGCCGATCCCCGACAGCGGCTCGACGGTGGCGTCGTCCAGGGCGTCGGCTTCGAGCGCCTTCAGCCAGAGGAGATAGAACAGCCTGAGATCGCCGTCGATCAGGTCCGCGCGCAACGGCGCCAGTTCGGCGAGCCGCCCGCCCTCGTCCGATTCGTCGTCGTCATCGTCGTACCAGATGTCGTCGTCGGGCTCCTCGCATTCGCTCAGAATGTCGAAGATGACATTGTCGTTCGCGCGCCGGATCGTCACCTCGTCGACCGCGTCGAGGAAGCGGCCGAGGCCGGGGACATCGACGAATCGTTCCGGCAGCCGCAGCATCAGCCGGCGCGTGCCCCAATTGGCGAAGTAGAGGTGCAGGTCGAACCAGCGTTCCATGAGCTTGGCCGGGTCGCCCTTGAAGTCGCCCCACTGATAGGTGTTGACGAACCGCGTCGCCGTGATGGTCGCGCGGGTCGACAGGGCCCGGAGTGCCTTCCGGTCGGATTCGTCCAGTCGCCGGTCGATCGCCAGAAACTCATAATATTGGTATTCGCTCACGCCGAAGCCTCACCATCGGGCGCATCAGACCGGGTGCAGGATACCATCGGTTTCGAGGATGTGGAGTGCCTCCGCCAGCGTGAGCCCGGTATGGAGCCGCCACCATTGTCCGGTGTGCCGCATCCACTGGATGTCGAAGCGGTCCGGCCCCATCCGGTCGAGACGGGCGAAGGGCGCGTCGAACTCCTCGCCGCGATTATGCGCCATCCCCGAGCGATAGCGCTGCATGAACCGGTAGCGCCCGCCGCGCCAGTCCCCGCGGATATCGATCGGATAGTTCCAGTCGGTCGGCCGGATCTCCGGCAGGAAGCGCGGCTTCAGGACATCGCGGATCAGCGCCTCGCAGGTGGCCACGATAGCGTTCCGTTCGGCCTCGCCCATCGGGGGCGGCCGGCTCGCGCGCTGCCAGGTCATCGGCGCTGTCCGGGCCATCGTCGAACCACCTTCCGATACGGTGTTGTCCTCCCCTCGCGGGATCCCGGCAAGATGCGGCCAGTCGCCCGCTCCGTGGTGAGGCGTGGCGTGGCGTTCGAGCACCGACGGCCTGTGCGACGCTTCGCGTATCGCTGAGCCGGCCCGGCGACCCGAATATTTTGAGCCGGGGCAGTCGGCTATCGGACGGGCGCTCATTCATAGTATTCGATGAATAACAATAAAAATATATTTAAAATGTCCCGATACGGATGCAGAAGAATCTCACGGATATTGATTCGTTCGGGTCAAAGACTCCTTACGAAGGGCGGAAACGCGCCCGCCGGCGAACGGGCCGCACAGGGAGGTCATCATGCGGCGGAAACACGCTCCATTTGTATCGCTGGTCACACAGGGACCGGTCCTGCTCTGCGCAGCGCTCCTCTGCGCCACGGCCGCGCTGGCCGAGGACATGCCCCGGCAGGGCGAGTTCCGCATCACCTACACGTCGACCACGCCGGTGGCGCCGAAGCCGGTCATGATCGGCAACAACCGCACGGCCTCGGCGACGATCAACATGATGACCGCCGTCAACGAGTCGAACGGGAAGCTCCTGCACAACATGGCCGGCCGCTGCACCTCGGCGCCGACCGTGGACAACGACGCCAAGACCTTCGAGAACCACGGCTATTGCGACTATGTCGATGCCGATGGCGACCACGTCTTCGAGAAGTGGGACTATCCCGTCCAGCCCCTGGCCGCGGCCACGGAGGGGACCGGCGAATGGATCGGCGGCACCGGCAAGTTCGCGGGCCTGACCGGCACCATGAAGATCCGCTCCCGGCGGCTGACCACCCTCACCGAGGGGGCCGTACAGGTCACCGGCGAGAAGCTCGGCAGCTACAGCTTCCAGAACACCGTCGCGGACGCGAAGTAGGCCGCTACTACGCCGCGACGACCCGCGTCGTGGCCGCCTCCCAATCCGCACCCCACTCCTGCACCACGTGGCCCGGGGAGACCTCCCGGTACAGCCGCTCCGGCGGCACGTAGTCCGGCGCCCGGATCGGGCTGCGAATCTCGTCGTCCGGCAGGGCGTGGCGGTCCCGGCGGCGGGCCGGGTCGGGGACCGGGACGGCGGCCAGCAGCTTCTTCGTGTAGGGGTGCTGCGGGTCGCCGAACACGGCCGCGCGCGGGCCGATCTCCACGATCTCGCCGAGATACATCACGGCGACCCGGTGGCTGACCCGCTCGACCACGGCCATGTCGTGGGAGATGAACAGGTAGGCGAGCCCCATCTCGGCCTGCAGGTCGAGCATCAGGTTCACCACCTGCGCCTTCACCGAGACGTCGAGCGCCGAGACCGCCTCGTCGGCCACGATCAGGCGGGGGCGCAGAGCCAGCGCCCGGGCGATGCAGATCCGCTGGCGCTGGCCGCCGGAGAACTCGTGCGGGAAGCGCCCGGCGGCCTCGGCCGGCAGGCCGACCCGGGTCAGCAGCGCCTCCGCTTGCGCGCGCGCCTCGCGGCCCGTGGCGAGGCGGTTGATCAGCAGGGGCTCGGCCACCGCGGCGCCGACGCTCATGCGCGGGTCGAGGCTGGCGAACGGGTCCTGGAAGATCATCTGCATCCGCTGGCGGCGGGTGCGCAGGGTTTTGGCATCGAGGCCGATCAGGTCCTCGCCGTCGAGCAGGACCGAGCCGGAGAGCGGCTCGACCAGGCGCAGGATCGAGCGGCCGGTGGTGGACTTGCCGCAGCCGGATTCGCCGACCAGCGCCAGGGTCTCGCCCGCCGCCAGGCTGAACGAGACCCGCTCCACCGCGTGGACGCGGCCGGTCACCCGGCCGAACAGGCCGGAGCGGATCTCGAACCGGGTGGTCAGGTCGCGGACCTCCAGGACCGGGCGCGCGGCCGCCTTGACGGTGTCGGGGGTCTCGGGCGTCGGCTCGGCGACGCCGGTGGCCCGGTCGATCACGGGGAAGCGCATCGGCCGGGCCCGGCCCGCCATGGCGCCGAGCCGCGGCACGGCCGCCAGCAGGGCCCGGGTGTAGGGATCCTCGGGGGCGGAAAAGATCCGGGCGGTGGGGCCGGCCTCCACGGCGCGGCCGCGATACATCACCACCGTCCGGTCGGCGATCTCGGCGACCACGCCCATGTCGTGGGTGATGAACAGGACCGACATGCCCTCCTCGTCCTGGAGGCTCTTGATCAGGTCGAGGATCTGGGCCTGGATCGTCACGTCGAGCGCCGTGGTCGGCTCGTCGGCGATCAGGAGTTTGGGCCGGCAGGCCAGCGCCATGGCGATCATCACCCGCTGGCGCATGCCGCCGGAGAACAGGTGCGGGTATTGATGGATCCGCGACCGGGCGCCCGGGATCCGTACCTTGTCGAGCAGCCGGACCACCTCGGCCTCGGCGGCGGCCCGCGACAGGCCCCGGTGCCGGATCAGCGCCTCGGCGATCTGGAAGCCGACGGTCAGGACCGGGTTCAGGGAGGTCATCGGCTCCTGGAAGATCATGGCGATGGCGTCGCCCCGGACCTGGCGCATCTCGGCCTCGGAGGCGGTGAGCAGCTCCCGGCCCTCGAACCGCACGCTGCCGCCGACGCGGCTGGCGTCCCGGGCGAGCAGCCGCATGATCGACATCGCGGTGACGCTCTTGCCGGAGCCGGATTCGCCCACCAGCGCCACGGTCTCCCGCGGGCCGATATCGAACGCAACGCCGTGCACCACCTCGCGCCAGCGCCCGTCGGAGCGGAAGGCGGCGGTGAGGTCGCGCACCGAGAGGATCGGGTCCGTCACGGGCATTTTTCCTCACCCATCCGCGTTTCAAGCTGCGCCGCGCGTCCCACCCTCACCCTTATCCCATGCGGATGCCAGCACCGTTGCGGGCTGGGACGGGCGGGAGACGACCCGCGCATCTCCCTTCCCCCTCTGCGGGCTACGACGTTCAGACATCGGCACTCATAGGGCGCGACGAACCCCCTCTCCCGCACGGGAGAGGGGACCTGCGCCTGATCCTGCAACCGTTTTGCCCAGCCCGATCTGTGAATCCGGCAGCCTCTGTGGGGGAGGGTGGCCCCCGAAGGGAGGCCGGCCGGTACGAAGTCGCGCAAGAGGGAAGCGACGGGGCAGAACAGGGCTTGGCCCGTCTTGCCAGTCGCGCACTTTGCTGAACCCGGGCTCCCCTCTCCCGACCCCTGCTGACGCAGGGGCCACCCTCCCCCGCAGAGCAGGGCTATCGCATTTGGCTGATGAGGCTGAGCAAGTATGTGTCGTTCCATGCGGCGCGCTTGATTTTGGCGCGGATGGATCCCTTCGCGGTGTCGGCGCGCAGGAGGTTGAGAGCGAGGCGGCGC
>NZ_VRVG01000132.1:0-15123 GCF_008040085.1 Methylobacterium sp. WL7
CCGCCGAGGCGGGACGCGCCAGCGCGGCCTGGAGCTGCCGCGCCATGTCGTTGAGCACCGCCGGATCGACGGAGCGCCGCTCGGTCGGGACGGCCAGACTTGAAGCCGTGAAGCTCGGAGGAGGCGGCGCGGTCCGGACGGGCTCGTCGCGCTCAGGGGCGGTCTCCGGCACGCGCTCGGAGGCGGGGTTGGCGCGCGGCTCGGCAAGCGGAGGCGCGGTGCGGCTCAGGATCCGCCGGGGCGAGAACGTCTCGCGGAGCGGCGGCGCCGGGGCGGCGGGCTCGGCGGCGCGGGTCTGCAGGACGGACGGGGGCGAGACTTCCTGCCCTGGCTCGTCGCCGCCCAGCAGGCCGACATCGAGCGGGAAGGTCACCGGCGGGGCGGCGGCGGAGCGCGGCACCGGCGGCGGCACGACGACCGGCATCTCGAAACCCGGGTCGAACAGCGGCTCGGAGCGGCGGCCGGCGATCTCGGCGAGCGCCCGGGGCGGCTCGGCGAGGCGGCCACCCTGGGCCATCGGATCGGGCAACGGCTCGCCCAGGGGCTCCGCCCCGCCATCGGCGCGCAGCGTCGCCTCGGGCAGGGGACGCTGCGCGCGCTGGATGTTGCGCTCGACCACCACGTCGTTGGGGCCGCCGACCAGCAGCAGGTGCTCGACGTTGTCCCGGCGCAGCAGGATCAGTTGCCGGGCCCGGTCGAGTTCGTACACATCGACGATGCCGAGCCGAGGCTGCCGCCCGCGCGCGGGGGTGCGCCCGGGCAGCGCCAGGCTGCGTCCGGTCAGGCGGCGCACCGTGAACACGATCGCGGCCAACGCCGTGAAGATGACGGCGAAGATCACGACATACTGGACGATGGGAGAGCCCTCAGAACCGAACACGGATTGCAGCCATTGCAAGATTACGCACTCGCACGTTTCGGCCGCCGCAGGGCCGCGCCCGGCACGAGCCTCGCTCATACCACGCCGGCCGCCCCCCAAGGCAAACGACGTTAAGACTTCGTTAACAGGCTCTTAAGTTTAGCGCCATCGAGACAAGAGGTTGTGAAGGACCAGGCGCCGCCGTCCCCAGGAACGTAGCCGCCACCCCGTCCGCTGACGCCTGACGTGGCGGTTGTCGACTCCCCGAAGGCCTTCGCGCTTAACGGTGCGTTAACCATGGAGGCGGCAGATTTTGCCGAGCCCGCTCGATCCGACGCGGCATCGCGCACCCGGAGGCGACCTTGGCCCTGACCGACCTGCCCGTCCTGGGGATGCTGCGCACCCGGATGCAGTGGGCGCAGGCGCGCCAGGGGCTGATCGCCGAGAACGTCGCCAACGCCGACATGCCGGGCTTCAAGCCGCGCGACCTGGCAGAGCTGCGCTTCGACCGGGCCTCCGGCACCGCGGTCAACACCTCGCCGGGCCTGGCGCTGACCAGCCCCGCCCACCTCGCGCCGCCCGGGCAATCCGAGGCCGGGGCCGATGCCAAGGGCGCCAAGCGCTTCGAGATCCGGCCGAACGGCAATGCGGTCAACCTCGAGGACGAGATGATGAAAGCCGGCGACAACCAGTCCGACTACCAGCTCGCCGCCTCCCTCTACCAGCACAGCCTGACCACCCTGAAGATCGCCATCGGCAAGAGCTGAACGTTTCGGACACCGATCGATCGGACGTGCCGTCGAAGCGCACGGCGGAAAGGAGCCCTGAGCCATGGAATTCAGCAAGTCGCTCACGGTGGCGGCCGCCGGCCTCAAGGCGCAGTCGGGCCGGATGCGGATCATCGCCGAGAACATCGCGAACGCCGATTCCGCCCCGGCCTCGGCCGGGACCGAGCCCTACCGCCGCAAGATCCCGTCCTTCACAAGCCACATGGACCCGGAGACCGGGGCCAAGCTGGTGGAAGCGGGCCGGGTCCGGCGCGACACCGCTGCGTTCCGGACCAAGTACGAGCCCGGCAACCCTGCGGCCAACGCCCGGGGCGAGGTGCAGATGCCCAACGTCAACGCCCTGATCGAGAACATGGACCTGCGCGAGGCCCAGCGCTCCTACGAAGCGAACCTCAACATGGTGACGTCCACGCGCAGGATGCTCTCGCAGACGCTGTCGATCCTGAAGTGAGCCTGCCTGAAGTGAGCCCGCCTGACGTGATCCCGAAGGAAGCCTAGCCGATGGCGACGAGCAATTTCGCGGCCGGCGCCTACGCCGCCGTCCAGGGCATGGCCAACGGCCGCCCGGCCCCGAAAATCCAGTCGGCCAACGAGGCCGGCGGCAACTTCATGCAGATGCTGGGCAACGCCCTGGACAACGTCGGGGATGCCGGACGGCGGGCCGACGGCCAAGCGATCTCGGCGGCCTCCGGCAAGGCCAACGTCGTCGACGTGGTCACCGCGGTGGCCGAGAGCGAGACCGCCCTGCAGACCATGGTGGCGGTGCGCGACCGCATGATCTCCGCCTACGAAGAGATCATGCGGATGCAGATTTGAGCAGCCTGCCCGGGCCGCCGGATTTTCCTCTGCCTTCTTCTTGAGCAAGACGCCCCATGACCGGCCTGGCCATCCTCGACGTCGCCCGCGACGGCATCTTCGTCTTCCTCAAGGTGGCCGGGCCCCTGATGCTGGTCGCGCTGGCGGTCGGGCTGATCGTCTCGCTGCTCCAGGCGTTGACGCAGGTCCAGGAACAGACCCTGATCTACGTGCCCAAGATCGTGGCGGTGTTCGCCGCGCTCCTGCTGATGCTGCCGTTCATCGGCGACGCCATGGCGGGCTACATGACCCGCATCGCCGCCCGCATCGCGGCCGGCGGCTGATCGTGCCCTCCGGCGGGACAGCGGCGGTGCGCGCGTGCCATAGGGGCGGCGATGAACCTGCTCCTGCCCGGCATCGCCTCGGCCTACCTGATCGCCTTCGCCCGGGTCGGCACGCTGATCATGCTGATGCCGGGCGTCGGCGAGCAGATGGTGTCGCCGCGGATCCGGCTGGCTTTCGCGCTGCTGACCACGCTGGTGCTGTTTCCGACCGTACGCCCGCTGCTCGGCGGCACCGACGGCCTGGCCGGACCCCGGCTGATCGGGCTCCTGTTCGCCGAGACGATCGTCGGGCTGGTCCTCGGCCTGTCGGTCCGGATGGTGCTGGCCGCCCTGCAGACCGCCGGGCTGATCATCTCCCAGCAGCTCGGCCTGGCCTACGCCATGACGGTGGACCCGAGCTATGGCGGGCAGCAGGCGGCGCTCGGAAATTTCCTGTCGCTGCTGGGCATCACGCTGATCTTCGCCGCCGACCTGCACCACCTCGCCATCGAGGGCCTGGCGCAGAGCTACGTGGTGCTGCCCCCGGACGGGGTCCCGGCCTTCTCGGACGCGCTGATGCTGGCGCTGAAGGCGCTGACCCGGGGCTTCACCCTGGCGGTGCAGATCTCCGGGCCGTTCATCGCCTTCGGGCTGCTGTTCAACCTCGGGCTCGGCGTGCTGTCGCGGCTGATGCCGCAATTGCAGGTGTTCTTCCTGGCGGTTCCGGCCTCGGTGCTGATCGGCATGCTGATCCTGATGGGCTCGCTCGGCGTCATGATGGGCGTTTTTCTGGACGATCTCGGCCGGTATCTCGGCGAGTTCGTCGGGCGCTGAGCGTCCACACGCACTGAGGTCGAGCGGACAAGATGGCCGAGGGCGCGGAGCAGGAAGACAAGACCGAAGAGCCGACCCAGCGGCGCCTGGACCAGGCGATCGAGCGCGGAGACGTCGCGACCAGCGCCGAGATCAACACCTTCGCGATCCTCGGCGCGTTCACGCTGGCCCTGGTGATCGCGGCCCCGACCATCGCCCAGAACCTGACCCAGGGTCTGAAGGCCTATCTCGCCAACGCCCACACCCTCCCGGACGACGCCACCGCCATGAAGCAGGCGGCGACCCGGGGCCTGTGGCTGTGGCTGGAGGCGGTGGCGGTGCCGGTCGGGATGGCGGCCGCGGCCGGCCTCGCCGCCGGCCTCCTCCAGCACCCGCTGGTGCTCACCACCGAAACCCTGATGCCGAAATTCGACCGCATCTCGCCGATGGCCGGGGTCAAGCGGCTGATGGGGATCGAGGCCCTGTTCCAGTTCGGCAAGGGGCTCGCCAAGATCGGCGCGGTCGGCATCGTCGGCGGCGTGCTGCTGTGGAACGACCGCGACCGGCTGGAGGTGTTCGCCCGGCTCGATCCGGCCGGCAGCCTGCCCGCGATCCTGTCCCTCAGCCTGCGGCTGCTCGCCGGCATGCTGTGCATGCACCTGGCGATCACGCTGGGGGACGCGCTCTACGCCCGCTTCCGCTGGCGCAAGCGCCACCGCATGTCGAAGGAGGAGATGAAGCAGGAGATGAAGGAGGCGGACGGCAACCCGGAGATCAAGGGCCGCATGAAGCAGATCCGCATGGCGCGGGCGCGGAAGCGGATGATGACGGCGGTGCCGACCGCCACCGTGGTGGTGACCAACCCGACCCACTACGCGGTGGCCCTGCGTTACGAGGCCGGCATGGCCGCCCCGATCTGCGTCGCCAAGGGCGTCGACGCCCTGGCCCTGCGCATCCGCGCGGTGGCGACCGAGCACGGCGTCGCGGTCATCGAGAACCCGCCGCTCGCCCGGGCGCTGCACGCCACCGTGGAGATCGACCGCGAGATCCCGGCCGAGCATTACCGGGCGGTGGCTGAGGTGATCGGCTTCGTCCTGCGCCTGCGGCGAAGGGCGGCTTAGGCGCCAAGGCCGGTATTCAGAACGCCGATCGCAAGGTTCAGTCCAGAAAAGCCACGCTTCCTCCACCTTTTTTTGCAAGGCTGCGCCAAGGCTTGGCGCGACACGACCGGCGCGACGAGAGTGATGCCGTGCTGCCCGAGCCCTGCTATGGCCGGCGGGCCTAACCGGGTGATTGTTCTGGAATGATGCCGATGGCCGACGTCACTGGACCTCCGGCGCCCGCGACGGGCACGCAGATCGCGAACCCTCAGGGAACCGGCTCGATCGACCGCTCGGAGCAGCCGGGCCGGGTCGGTCTGCTGCTCGTGCTCGCCGGCCTGCTGGTCGGGGCCGCCATCGGCCTGTCCTTCGTGGCCAACGAGCAGGCGCAATCGCTGATCGTCTGGCTGCTGGCCCTGCTGGCGATGGCCGGCGTGTTCTTCCTGTTCGCCCTGGCGATCGGGGCGCTTCAGCTCAGCGGCACCGCGACCCGGGACGACATCACCAAGGGCATCGTCGACGCCTCCCCGGACGGGGCGCTGGTGGTCGAGGACGGCGGCCGCCTGATCTACGCCAACGAGGCCTACCTGCGGGTGGCCGGCGGCGACGCCTTCTCGAACCTCGTGCCCGTAGAGCGCATCCTGGTCGGCTCGCCGGAGGTCTCGGAGGCGGTCTACCGCCTGTCGCAGGCCTCGCGGGACGGACGGGCGCATACGGAAGAAATCCGAATGTCGCCGCCGCTCGGGCCGCAGGCGAACGAGCGCGGCTTCGGCTGGTACCGGGTGTCGGTGCGGCCCCTGGCGCGCCCGCGCCGGGCCGCCGCACTCTGGACGGTGGCCGACATCACCGCCGAGCGCGAGCGCCAGGAGAACGTCTTCCAGGAACTCCAGCACGCGATCGACTACCTCGACCACGCCCCGGCGGGCTTCCTGTCGATCGATCCCGCCGGCGCGATCGTCTACATGAACGCGACGCTCGCGGCCTGGCTCGGCTATGACCTGGCGAGCGTCGGCCCCGGCGGCCCGCACCTCACCGAGATCGCTCCGGAGGCCGACGTGCTGGTACGCACCGCCGGCTTGCCCGGGGAGGTCCGCACCGATCGGTTCGACCTCGACCTGCGCCGCCGCAACGGCCACACCCTGCCGGTGCGGCTGTACCACCGCGTCGCCTTCGGCAAGGACGGCAAGCCCGGCTCGTCGCGGACCTTCGTGATCAACCGCTCGGCCGGGGCCGAGACCGACGAGCCGCAGCGCGCGGCCGAGGTGCGTCTGGCCCGCTTCCTCAACAATTCCCCGATCGCCATCGCGACCCTGGACCGCTCCGGCCGGATCGCCCGGGCCAACACCTCGTTCACGCGCCTGTTCGGCACGGTGCCGCGCCAGGTCGACGAGGGCGGCCCAGAGGGGGAGGGGACCCAGGGGGCCGAGCCCAACGTGGCCGATTCGGTGGTCGACCGCGCCTCCCTGGAGGCCGGCCTCGCCCGCGCCGCCAGCGGCCTGTCCGACCCGGAGCCGATCGAAGTCCAGCTCAGCGGCCCGGGGGGCCGCTCGGCGCGGCTCTGGCTCAGCCCAGCCGACAGCAGCGACGCCACCCACAAGGCCGACGAGGCCGAGCGCGTGATCCTGTACGCCCTCGACACCACGGCGCAGCGGCAGCTGGAGCAGCAGGTCGCCCAGGCTCAGAAGATGAACGCCGTGGGCCAGCTCGCCGGCGGCATCGCGCACGACTTCAACAACGTCCTCCAGGCGATCATCGGCTACTCGGACCTGCTGCTCGCGAGCCACCGGCCGACCGACCCGGCCTTCCAGGACATCATGCAGATCAAGCAGAACGCCAACCGGGCGGCGGGCCTCGTCCGCCAGCTCCTGGCGTTCTCACGTCGTCAGACCCTGCGCCCTGAAGTGATGAATGTCGGGGAGGGGCTCTCGGAGCTGACCCTGCTGCTCAAGCGGCTGCTCGGCGAGCGCGTCGCCCTGGAATTGAAGCACGGCCGCGACGTCTGGCCGGTGAAAGCCGACGTCAACCAGTTCGAGCAGGTGATCGTGAACCTGGCGGTCAACGCCCGCGACGCGATGCCGGACGGCGGCAAGCTGATGATCCGGACCGAGAACGTGACCGATCCGGGACCGGCCGCCTCCGTGGAGGGACGCGGTGGCGCGCCCGCGGGCGACCACGTCCTGATCGAGGTGCGCGATACCGGACAGGGCATTCCGGCCGAGCTGATGGAGAAGATCTTCGAGCCGTTCTTCACCACCAAGGAGATCGGCAAGGGCACCGGCCTCGGGCTCTCGACGGTGTTCGGCATCGTCAAGCAGTCCGGCGGTACCATCGACGTGCAGTCGACCATCGGGGAGGGGACCGCCTTCCGGATCTACCTGCCGCGGCACGTGCCTGTCGCGGAGCCCGAGGAGGCCGCCCCTGCGGTTCCGGCGCTGCCGCGGGCGGACATGCCGGCGACGGCGAAGCCGGCCGGCCCAGCCGAACGTGCCGGCACCCAGAAGGCCCCGGAGAAACCGGCCCCGCGCAAGCCCGCAGCGGACCATACCGGGCAGGGGACGATCCTGCTGGTCGAGGACGAGGATCCCGTCCGGGCGGTCAACAGCCGGGCCCTCTCGGCCCGGGGCTACACGGTGCTGGAGGCTGCCTCCGGCCTCGAAGCCCTGGCGATCGTGCGCGACGGCAGCCAGTCGATCGACCTCGTCGTCTCCGACGTGGTGATGCCCGAGATGGACGGCCCGACCCTGCTGCGCGAGGTGCGCAAGAGCCAACCGGACCTGAAGGTGATCTTCGTCTCGGGCTACGCCGAGGACGCGTTTCGCAAGAACCTGCCCGAGGGGGAAGCCTTCAACTTCCTGCCCAAGCCGTTCAGCCTGAAGCAGCTGGTGGAGACCGTCAAGAAGACCATGGCGGCCGACTGACATCGTGCCGGCAACAAGCTTGGTGGAGAACCTGCGCGCCGCCCCATCCGGGCGGCGTTCTCGTCCCCGACGCCCTTGCCGAAAGAGAACAAATAGGGTACATCAGCGCCGTGTTGCCGCGCGTTGTGAATGGCGCGCAACCCCTTCATAAGGAGCCCGCCAGATGGCCCAGCCTGCATTGAAAGTGGTCGACATGCCCCCGGCGGAGAAGGACAAGGATAAGTCCAAGGCGATCGACGCCGCCCTGTCCCAAATCGAGCGCGCCTTCGGCAAGGGCTCGATCATGCGGCTCGGCAAGAACGATAAGGTGCAGGAGGTCGAGACCGTCTCCACCGGCTCGATCGGCCTGGACATCGCCCTCGGCGTCGGCGGCCTGCCCCGCGGCCGGGTCGTGGAGATCTATGGCCCCGAATCGTCCGGCAAGACGACACTGGCCCTTCACACTATCGCCGAGGCCCAGAAGAAGGGCGGCGTCTGCGCCTTCGTGGACGCCGAGCACGCCCTAGACCCGATCTACGCCCGAAAGCTCGGCGTCAATCTCGACGACCTGCTAATCTCGCAGCCCGATACCGGCGAGCAGGCGCTCGAGATCACCGACACGCTGGTGCGCTCCGGCGCCATCGACGTGCTGGTGGTCGATTCGGTCGCCGCGCTGACCCCTCGGGCCGAGATCGAGGGCGAGATGGGCGAGAGCCAGCCCGGCCTCCAGGCCCGCCTGATGAGCCAAGCCCTGCGCAAGCTCACCGGTTCGATCTCGCGCTCGAACTGCATGGTGATCTTCATCAACCAGATCCGGATGAAGATCGGCGTGATGTACGGCAGCCCGGAGACCACGACGGGCGGCAACGCGCTGAAATTCTACGCATCGGTGCGCCTCGACATCCGTCGCATCTCGACCCTTAAGGACCGCGACGAGGCGATCGGCAACCAGGTCCGCGTCAAGGTCGTGAAGAACAAAGTCGCGCCGCCGTTCAAGCAGGTCGAGTTCGACATCATGTTCGGCGAGGGCGTGTCGAAGGTCGGCGAGTTGATCGACCTCGGTGTGAAGGCCGGCATCGTCGAGAAGTCCGGCGCCTGGTTCTCGTACAACAGCCAGCGCCTGGGCCAGGGCCGCGAGAACTCGAAGGGGTTCCTGCGCGACAACCCGGAGATCGCCGGCAAGATCGAAGCCTCGATCCGCCAGAATTCCGGCCTCGTCGCCGAGAAGATTTTGGAGAACGCCAAGCCGACCGAGGACGACCTCGACGAGGGCGAGGCATAAGCCGCCCACAGCTCAAACCCTTGCCGTGCGAGCGCGCGCGGAGGACAATCAACGGCCCCGGCGAGGCATTCGCCGGGGCCGTTCGTCGTTGAGGATGCAGCTGGCTGTGACCGACCTTCTGGAAAAGGCCGTCGAGACAGTTCGGCGGATGCCGCCTGAGGCGCAGGATGCCATCGCACAGGCCATGCTCGACATGGCGCAGGTCGGCGCGCCGAGCGAGATTGATCCCGACCATCTGAAGGATGTCTTGGAAGGGCTCGACGAGATCGCTCACGGAGACATCGCGTCACCCGAAGAGGTCGGGGCTGCCTTCCGCCGTTTCAGAGCGTGAAGCTCGTCTACGCACGCCGTGCGGTCCAGCGCCTAACAGAAATCGCCGACTACGTTCGGGAGCGAAATCCAGGCACCGCGGACAAGATCGAGGGTGCGATCCGCGAGACGGCCGAGCTTCTCAGGCGCCACCCATACGTCGGCCGCGGCGTCCGACCGGGGGTGCGCGTTTTCGCGGTGTCCCGACTGCCGTATCTCATCTACTATCAGGTCGACGAGCGGCGGGAGATCGTGACAATCATCACGCTCCGACGCCGCACAGGACCGATCGGCCTAACGGACGGACGCAGACATCTCCGCGGCCGTCGAGAGAAGACAGCTCAGGCGGCTTCGCCGGTCTCAACGACCGCGGAGGCCTGGTCCTCGACCAGCTTCCAGGTCTTGGTCTTCGAGAAGGGACGGCACTCCTCGATGAACACCGTTTGCCCGACCTTGGCGACATTCGCCTCGTCATGGGCATGGTAGTTCTTCGAACGGCGCACGGTCTTCTTCATCACCGGGTGCGTGAAGCGACGCTCCACCTTCACCACGATGGTCTTCTCGCCCTTGTCGCTGACGACGGTGCCCTGCAGGACGCGCTTCGGCATGGTGTTCTCCTAAGCCCCTGTCAGCTCTTGGACGCCTGCAGCGTCTTCGAACGCTGCAGGGTGCGGACGCGGGCGATGTCGCGGCGGACCTCACGGACGCGAGCGACGTTCTCGAGCTGGCCGGTGGCCCCCTGGAAGCGCAGATTGAACTGCTCCTTCTTGAGGTTCAGCAACTCGTCGTTCAGCTGATCCGGCGACAACGCCTTCAGATCAGACACTCTCTGGGTCGACTTCACGATACCCTCCGTTCAGTCGGCGATGCGTTGGACGACCCGCGTACGGATCGGGAGCTTGGCGGCACCGAGGCGCAGGGCCTCCTTGGCGATGTCCTCGGCGACGCCGTCGACCTCGAACATGATCCGGCCCGGATGGACACGGGCGGCCCAGTAATCCGGCGCGCCCTTACCCGAGCCCATGCGGACTTCGGTCGGCTTCGAGGATACCGGAACGTCCGGAAATACCCGGATCCAGACGCGGCCCTGGCGCTTCATCTCACGGGTGATCGCGCGGCGGGCCGCCTCGATCTGCCGGGCGGTGACGCGCTCGGGCTCCACGGCCTTCAAGCCGAACTGACCGAAGTTCAGCTCGAAGCCGCCCTTGGCCGCACCGTGGATGCGGCCCTTGAACTGCTTACGGAAGCGAGTCTTTTTGGGTTGCAGCATGGCTTCCTACCTTACGCGTGCTCGCGGCGTCCGCGCTCGCGGCCGCCCTCGCCATCGCGCTCACGGCGTCCGCCGGAGCGGCCACCCTCTTCCTGGGCCTTCTTGTCCTGGGCCATAGGGTCGTGCTCAAGGATCTCGCCCTTGAACACCCAAACCTTGATGCCGCAAGTGCCGTAGGTCGTGAACGCCGTGGCGGTGCCGTAATCCACGTCCGCACGCAGGGTGTGCAGCGGGACCCGGCCCTCACGGTACCATTCCTGGCGGGCGATCTCGGCGCCGCCGAGACGACCCGAGCAGTTGATCCGGATGCCCTCGGCACCGAGACGCATCGCCGACTGCACGGCGCGCTTCATGGCGCGACGGAAGGCGACGCGGCGCTCGAGCTGCTGGGCGATCGAGTCGGCCACCAGAGTGGCGTCGATCTCGGGCTTGCGCACCTCGACGATGTTGATCGTCACGTCGGCCTTGGTCATCGTGCCGACCAACTTGCGCAGCTTCTCGATATCCGCGCCCTTCTTGCCGATCACCACGCCAGGACGACCCGAGTGGATGGTGACGCGGCACTTCCGGTGCGGACGCTCGATGACGATCTTCGAGACGGCGGCCTGCTTCAGCTGCTTCATGAGGGCGGCGCGGATCGCGACGTCCTCATGCATCAGCTTGGCGTACTCGCCCTTGCCGGCGAACCAGCGGGAGTCCCAGGTCCGGTTGATACCGAGACGGAGACCGATCGGATTGACTTTCTGGCCCATGAGATCCTCCTTAAGCCGCTTCGGCCTGGCGGACTTCGCGAACCACGATGGTGAGGTTCGAGAAGGGCTTCAGGATACGCGCGCCGCGGCCGCGGGCGCGGGCGTGGAAGCGCTTGAGCACGAGGGCCTTGCCCACGAAGGCCTGGGTGACGACGAGATCGTCGACGTCCAGGTCGTGGTTGTTCTCGGCATTCGCGATCGCGCTCTCGAGGCACTTCTTGACCTCGGTCGAGATGCGCTTGCGCGAAAACTGCAGCTCGGCCAACGCGGTATCGACCTTCTTGCCGCGGATCATCTGCGCCACGAGGTTCAGCTTCTGGGGGCTGACGCGCAGCATGCGCGCAACTGCCTTGGCCTCGTTCTCGGGGAGCGCGCGGGGGGTGGCTTGCTTGCCCATCTCAGCGCCTCTTCGCCTTCTTGTCGGCCGCGTGCCCGTGGAAGGTGCGGGTCGGCGAGAACTCGCCGAACTTGTGCCCCACCATCTCCTCGGAGACGTAGACCGGGATGTGCTTCTGCCCGTTGTGCACACCGAAGGTGAGCCCGACGAACTGCGGGAGAATCGTGGAGCGGCGGCTCCAGATCTTGATGACCTCTGAGCGCGAGGAGCCCCGCGCCGCTTCGGCCTTCTTGAAGAGGTAGCCGTCGACGAACGGCCCCTTCCAGAGAGAGCGTGCCATAGCGATTACTTCTTGCGGTTGTGGCGGCTGGACAGGATGAACACGTCGGTCCGCTTGTTGGACCGGGTCTTCTTCCCCTTGGTGGGCACGCCCCACGGCGTGACCGGGTTGCGGCCGCCCGAGGTACGGCCCTCGCCGCCGCCGTGCGGGTGATCCACCGGGTTCATGGAAACGCCGCGGTTATGCGGGCGCTTGCCGAGCCACCGGTTGCGCCCGGCCTTGCCGAGCGAGATGTTCATGTGGTCCGGGTTCGAGACCGCACCGACAGTCGCGAAGCACTGGCCGTGCACGAGGCGCTGCTCGCCGGAGTTCAGGCGCAGCGTCACGTAGCCCTGATCGCGTCCGACGATCTGGGCGTAGTTCCCAGCCGAGCGGGCGATCGCGCCGCCCTTGCCGATCTTCAGCTCGACGTTGTGGATGATCGTACCCACCGGCATCGAGCCGACCGGACCGGCATTGCCCGGCTTGATGTCGACGTTCTCGCCGGTCACCACCTTGTCGCCCGGCTGCAGACGCTGCGGGGCAAGGATGTAGCTCTGCTTCCCGTCGGGGAAGTTGATCAGGGCGATGAACGCGGTGCGGTTCGGATCGTACTCGATCCGCTCGACCGTCGCCGTCACGCCGAGCTGCTCGCGACGCTTGAAGTCGACGTTGCGCAGCACCCGCTTGTGACCACCACCGCGGAAGCGGACGGTGATGCGGCCGAGGTTGTTACGGCCGCCGGAGGAGCTCTTGCCCTCCGTCAGCGCCTTCACCGGCTTGCCCTTGTAGAGCTCACGGCGGTCGACGAGCACGAGCTGGCGCAGGCTCGGCGTGACCGGTTTGAATGTCTTCAAGGCCATCGGCTTGGATCCCTAAAACCCGTCCTCAGAGCCCGGTCGTGACGTCGATCGTGTGGCCCTCGGCCAGGGTGACGATCGCCTTCTTCACGTCGGAGCGCTGCCCGCGGAGACCGCGGAAAATCTTCTTCTTGCCCTTGGTCACGAGGGTATTCACCGCCGTGACCTTGACGTCGAACAGCTTCTCGACCGCCTCCTTGATCTGAGGCTTGGTCGCCTTCGGGCCGACCCGGAAGACGACCTTGTTCTGTTCGGTCAGGTTCGTCGCCTTCTCGGTGATGACCGGGGAGACGATGATGTCGTAGTGGCGCGGATCGGCACTCATTTGAAACGCTCCTCCAGCGCGTCGACGGCGGCCTTCGTCAGGACGAGCGTGTTCCGGCGCAGGATGTCGTAGACGTTGATCCCCTGCACGGGAAGCACGTCGATCTGCGGGATGGCACGCGCGGCGCGGCCGAAATTCACGTCGACCTCGGCACCGCCGATGATCAGCGCGTTCGAAAGGCCCATCTTGCCGAAGCGCTCGATGAGACCCTTGGTCTTGTGATCCTCGATCTTGATGTCGTCGACGACGATCAGGGTCGAGGACTTAGCCTTGGCCGACAGCGCGTGGCGCAGGGCCAGGGCACGGACCTTCTTGGGAAGGTCGTGGCTGTGGTCGCGCACGACGGGGCCGAAGGCGCGTCCACCGCCGCGGAACTGCGGAGCCGAAGCGGCGCCGTGGCGGGCGTTGCCGGTACCCTTCTGCTTGTACAGCTTCTTGCGGGTACGGTTCACGTCCGAACGGTTCTTTACGGCGTGGGTTCCAGCGCGCCGCTTGGCGAGCTGCCAGCGGACCATGCGCTGAAGGAGGTCGGCCCGCGGCTCAAGGCCGAAGATTTCCTCGCTCAGGTCGACCGAGCCGGCGCCGGCGCCGTCGAGTGTGGTGATATCGAGCTTCATCAGGCGGTCTCCTCAGCCGCAGGGGCCTCGGGGGCGGTCTGGGCGGACTCGGTGGACGCGCCGTTCTCACGGAACTTGCCCGGCAGCGGAACGTCGGCGGGGAGCTTACGCTTCACCGCGTCGCGGATCTGAATCCAGCCACCGGCCACACCGGGGACCGCGCCCTCGACCAGGATCAGGCCGCGCTCGGGATCGGTGCGCACGACGCGCAGGTTCTGAGTGGTCACCCGCTCGACGCCGAGATGACCCGGCATCTTCTTGTTCTTGAAGGTCTTGCCCGGGTCCTGACGGCCGCCGGTCGAACCGATCGAACGGTGCGAGATGGACACGCCGTGCGTGGCGCGCAGGCCGCCGAAGTTCCAGCGCTTGATACCGCCGGCGAAACCCTTCCCCGTGGTGGTGCCCGTCACGTCGACGAACTGGCCCGGGATGAAGTGGTCCGCGGTGATCTCCGCGCCGACCGGGATCAGCGCGTCCTCGGACACGCGGAACTCGGCGAGCTTCTTCTTCGGCTCGACCTTGGCGACCGCGAAACGACCGCGCTCGGCCGCCGACACGTTCTTCACCTTGGCCTTGCCCACGCCGACCTGGAGGGCGACGTAGCCGTTCTTTTCGACGGTGCGGTGGGCCACCACCTGGCACTGATCGATCTTAAGCACTGTGACGGGGACATGCTCCCCCGCGTCTGTGAAGACGCGGGTCATGCCGACCTTCTGTGCGATGACGCCTGAGCGCATAGGTCTCTCCCTCGCGCGATGAAACGGTAAGCTCTAAATCCCGGCGGGACTTAGAGCTTGATCTCCACGTCCACGCCGGCGGCGAGGTCGAGCTTCATCAGCGCGTCCACGGTCTGCGGCGTCGGATCGACGATATCGAGCACTCGCTTGTGCGTGCGCATCTCGAACTGCTCGCGCGACTTCTTGTCGATGTGCGGCGAGCGGTTCACGGTGAACTTCGCGATATGCGTCGGAAGCGGGATCGGACCCCGGATGGTCGCGCCAGTGCGCTTGGCCGTGGAGACAATCTCCTTGGTCGACGCATCGAGGATGCGGTGATCGAACGCCTTGAGGCGGATGCGGATGTTCTGACCGTTCATAATCCTGAAACCTTGAGAGGGACGGCGGGGGGTGCGAGGACGTGTCCCCGCCGCGCCCTGCTAAGGATGCTATCCTGGCTTAGTCGTTGATAGCGGCGACGACGCCGGCGCCGACGGTGCGGCCGCCCTCGCGGATGGCGAAGCGCAGCTTCTCCTCCATGGCCACCGGCACGATCAGCGTGACGTCCATGGTCACGTTGTCGCCCGGCATCACCATCTCGGTGCCCTCCGGCAGCTCGCACACCCCGGTCACATCCGTGGTCCGGAAGTAGAACTGCGGCCGGTAGTTGGTGAAGAACGGCGTGTGGCGGCCGCCCTCCTCCTTGGTCAGGATGTACGCCTCGGCCTTGAACTTGGTGTGCGGCTTCACCGAACCCGGCT
>NZ_VRVG01000133.1:0-15106 GCF_008040085.1 Methylobacterium sp. WL7
CACAGGACCAGCAACATGATCTCCGGCAGCGGGTAGACCACCTTCCAACTCTGGCGCGGGTCTTCCAACGCCGAAAAATGCTCCACCAGTGCCTTGCCTGACATCGGATGCCTCACCAGACCGAGGCCCCCTGTGAATCACGCAAAAGGCAACACCGAAATCCATTCCTTTCAAGCGATCGCCCTGACCGCGCCCTGCCCGCGCCTGGCTCGACGCGCTGCGGCCAGAGGGACGGCTTCTGTTCCCGCTTCAGGCTGCCAACCGCCGGGGCGGCATGCTGCTGGTTCGCCGAACCGCGGCAGACGCAGCCTGGCTGGCCCGTTTCCTCTCCATGGCGAGCTTCATCCCGCTTCAGGGCCTGCGGGAGGTGGCCGAAGACGGGCTATCCGAGGCCTTCGCACGAAGACCCCTCGCCGCGGTCCGGTCGATCCGCTTCGACGCGCCGCCCGATGCGGGCTGCTGGTATGACGGCGGCACCTGGTGGCTTTCGACCCGGGATCCGTGACGCCTTCTGCGACCCAGCCATCCTCCCGAAAGCCGGCGGCCACCTTTCGGAACGATGCTTTAAGCGACCGGGCACTCCCGAAAGGCCGGCAGCGCTTCGGCGCGCGCGCACAGGGCGGTGAGGTTCGGATGGTCGGCCTCCGGGACCGCGTCGCCATCCACGGTCCGCGTGAACCGACAGACCACCGCAGCGGTGATATCCGGCTGAAGCGGCGCCGACCCGAACAGCCACGGCTGTTGCAACTCGACTTCCCGCTCCAGCTCTCGATAGGCGGCTGTGAGCTGCGCATGGATCCGGTCGAGCCAGGGGGCGTGCTGCTTGTCCTCAGGACGCAGATTGCGCTCGTAGACGCGTTGCACGGTCTTGTCGGCGGCCGCCAGGGCGAGGCCGAGGATGCGGCAGGCCCGGGCATGCCCGGCGAGGTCCACGGGCATCAACCGCGCGCGATCCGGCCGCATTGCGGACAAGTGCGCCAGGATCAGCGTCGAATCCATCAGCGTGATCCCGTCGTCGGTGACCAGTGTCGGCGCCTTGATCACGGGGTTGACCGCGCGGAACCTCTCGACGTCCCGCAGGACCGACACCGACTCGTGCGTGAACGGAATGTCGGCCATCCGCAGCGTGATCGCGACGCGGCGGACATAGGGGGAATCGAGCATACCGATCAAACGCATGACGACATCCTTGGGGCGGCCGCATCTTGCTGTGCGGACCGGAGAAATCTCTTCCGCGGACGGCGCCGTTGCCAGTGGCACGATCGGCCATTACCGATGAGATCATGCCAAAATCGCCGAGCCACGCCGTCGTCATCCTGGCCTATGACGGGCTGTGCACGTTCGAGTACGGCTGCGCCGTCGAGGTCTTCGCCCTGCCCAGGCCGGAATTCGGCTCGCGCTGGTACCGCTGCGCCATTGCGGCCGTGGAACCGGGGCCGTTGCGGGGCACCGGCGGGGTCGTGGTGCAGCCCGATGGCGGCCTCGAACTCCTCGACCACGCCGGGACGATCGTCGTCCCGGGCTGGCGCGGTCCCGCGGGGGCGATGCCCGCTCCCCTGATCGCGGCGCTGAGGCGGGCCCATGCCCGGGTGGCGCGCCTCGTCGCGATCTGCGCCGGCGCCTTCGTACTCGCCGAGGCCGGCCTGCTGGCGGGCCGCCGGGCCACGACGCATTGGCACTTCACCGACCGGCTCGCCGCCTTCCCGGGTGTCCAGGTCGCCGCCGACGTACTGTATGTCGACGCGGGCTCGATCCTGACCTCGGCCGGCAGCGCGGCCGGTCTCGATCTCTGCCTCCACGTGGTGCGGATGGATTTCGGCGCGCAGGTCGCCAACACGGTCGCGCGCCGCATGGTCGTCCACGCGCATCGCGACGGCGGCCAGGCGCAGTTCGTGCAGCGGCCGGTTCCGAAGCACGCCGGCACCAAGCTCGGGCTGCTGTTCGATCGCGTCCGCGAAAGCCTCGGCGCGGCCTGGACGGTCGAGCGGATGGCGCACGAGGCCGGTCTCAGCGTGCGGAGCCTCCACCGCCACGTCCGAGCCGCCACCGGCCATGCGCCGGGGGCCTGGCTCGTCGCCGAGCGGCTGGCGGAGGCGCGGACGATGCTCGAGGAGACGAGGCGCCCGGTGGACGAGATCGCCCGGCTTGTGGGGTTCGGCTCGGCGCCGGCCCTGCGCAGCCACTTCCGCAGCCTCGTCGGGGTCACCCCGACCGCCTATCGGCGCAGCTTCACGGCACACCCGGCGGGGCTTCCGCTCCGGTAGGCCGCTTGAGCGATGCGCCTCAGCGCGCCCGGGCCACGCAGAAATCCACCGCGCCGTTGAGCGCGGCCTTCACCGGTCCGTCCGGGAAGACGTCGAGGGCGGCGCGCGCCTGGGCGCCGTACTGGTGGGCGCGGGCCACCGTCTCCTCCAGGGCGCCGTGGCGCTGCAGCAGGTCGAGGGCCGTACCGAGGTCGTCTTCGCCGATCTCGCCCTGCTGCAGGGTCCGACGCCAGAAGCCGCGCTCGCCCTCGCTGGCCCGGCGGTGGGCCAGCACGATCGGCAGGGTGATCTTGCCCTCGCGAAAATCGTCGCCGACATTCTTGCCGAGTTCGGCCGAGGTGCCGCCGTAATCGAGCACGTCGTCGATCAGCTGGAAGGCGATGCCGAGGTTCATCCCGTAAGCGCGGGCCGCGACCTGCTCGGCCTCCGGCCGGCCGGCGAGTACGGGGCCGACCTCGCAGGCGGCGGCGAACAGCTCGGCGGTCTTGCCGCGGATCACCGCCAGGTAGGCGGCTTCGTCGGTTTCGAGGTTCTTGGCGTTGGTGAGCTGCATCACCTCGCCCTCGGCGATCACCGTGGCGGCGGCGGACAGGATGTCGAGCGCCCGCAAGGAGCCGACCTCGACCATCATCCGGAAGGCCTGGCCCAGCAGAAAGTCGCCGACCAGCACCGAGGCCTCGTTGCCCCATTTAATCCGGGCGGCGACGCGGCCGCGGCGCATGTCGCTCTCGTCGACCACGTCGTCATGCAGCAGGGTCGCGGTGTGCATGAACTCGACGCTGGCGGCGAGCTTCACGTCGCCGTCGCCGGCGTAGCCGCAGAGTTTGGCGCAGGCGAGCGTGAGAATCGGGCGCAGGCGCTTGCCGCCGCTGGCGATCAGGTGGTTGGCCACCTCCGGGATCATCGCCACGTCGGATCCGGTGCGCGACAGGATCGTGGTGTTGACCCGCGCCATGCCGTCCGCCACCAGCGCGACGAGGTCGTTCAGCCCCGCCTCGGTCTCGGGCTTCGGATTCTCGATGGAGAGGGCCATACCCAAGATCCGCGACCTCCAGTCCGGTTCCCCCGCAGGGGGCGGGCGATCCCTTCGCACGCGCCTCGCGGCGCCGCAACATCGGCGCAGGGAGGATATGGTGCGAAGGGAATGCGCAGCGAACGCGACGAATGCGCCGGACGACCGGCATCCTTCGAAGAATTGCGATGATCGTACTGATTTCTGCGAATGATCCCGTGCTGATCGGCTTTGCCCGCTCGGTGCTCGAGGCTGCCGAGATCCCGGTCCTGGTGGCCGACACCCACATGAGCGTGATGGAAGGCTCGATCGGGGCGTTCGGTCAGCGCCTGATGGTTCCGGGTGATTGGGCGCCCCAGGCCCGCCGGTTGCTCACGGATGCCGGGCTCGCGCACGAGTTGCGTGACCCGTGAGCCCGGAGCCCGATGCCTTCCTGGGCGGGATTGTGCGCCTGCATCAGCCGCCCCGGGGGGCGCACCGGGCCGGGACCGATGCGGTGCTGCTCGCCCGGCTGCTGGTCCCGGCGCCGGGGGAGCGGCTGTGCGATGTCGGCGCCGGCACCGGCGCGGTGGGCCTGGCCTGCGCGGCGCTCCATCCCGGCACCCGCCCGACCCTGGTGGAGCGCGATCCCGAGCTGGCCGGGATGGCGCGGACCAACGCCGCCCTCAACGGCATCGCGGCTTCGGTGATCGAGGCCGACGTGCTGGCGCCGGCGGCCGAGCGCCGCGCCGCCGGGCTGGAGCCCGACGGCTTCGACCTCGTCCTGACCAACCCACCGTTCTTCACCGCGGGCCGCCACCGCCCCTCCCCGCATCCAGGCAAGGCGATGGCGCACACGTTTCCCGAGAGCGGCCTGGACCTCTGGATCCGCGCCTGCACGGCGATCCTGCGGCCGGGGGGCCGGCTCGGGCTGATCCACCGGGCGGACACCCTGCCGGCCTGCCTCGACGCCATGACGGGCCGCTACGGCGGGATCGCGATCCGCCCGGTCCACGCCCGGGCCGAGGCGCCGGCGATCCGGGTGCTGATCGCCGCCATCCGGGGCAGCCGCGCGGCTCCGAGCCTGCTGCCGCCGCTGGTGCTGCACGGCTCCGACCCCAAGATCTTCACCCCGGAGGCCGAGGCGCTCCACCGGGGCGCGCCCTGGCCGCCGACGTAGGGAACCGGCTCGTCAGGCCGCGAGGGCCGTTGGCACCGCGTCGTCGATGCCGAGGAACCGCTCGACGGCCGGCAGGTCCGAGAAGCCCAGAAACTCGGGGCGCAGCGGCTCGGGCAGCCCCTCGAAGTTGAGCCCCGGGAACGTGTCGGGATGCGGATAGAGCTGCCACTCGGCCCCGGGCTCGACCGGCGGGAACAGGATCGCCACCTTCTCGTCGCCCAGGCGCACGATCCGGGTCGGGCTGTACGACAGGGTCTCGATGCTCCAGCCGAGGTGATGGTCCCGGCGGGCCTTCAGGGTACGGCGGCGCGTCGTGCGATGCATGGCGGTCTCCTGCGGGTTTGAGAGTTCGAGAATTCAGGCCGCGCTGCGGCGGCCGGTGCGCTTGGGCCAGCCGAGCGCCACGAGGCGCGCCTTGGCGTAGTCGCGGACCTCGTCGCGGGTGCCGGGCGGCATCGCCGCCAGGATTGCCTGGGTGGCGCCGTCGAGCATCAGGTCGGTCACGTCGTTGATGGTCTCGGCACCGTCAATGCGGCGCTTGAGGTCGCCCTCGGCCTCGGTGACCTCGTCGAAGGGCTGGGCCTCCTCGAAATCCTCGTCCACGGCCCGGACGGTGGGCAGCTGGGTGCGGAACTCGTCGGCCTCCTCCTCCGAGTAGACCAGGCCGTGAAGCTCGATCAGCTTGAGGATGACGCGGTCCTTCCCGCGCTTTTCCGCCATGGCGTAGACGTAGGCCGCCTGCTTGCCCGAGACGCGGTAGTTCACGTTGACCAGGGCCTCGCCCATCGACCACTCGACCCGGTCGGCGGCCGGCTTCGCGCCGACCTTGGCCCCGGGCAGGCGCCCGGTCACCAGCAGCACGGCCTCGTCGCGCTCGGCCCGGATGATCGTCGGCGGCTCGAACACGATCCCGGCCTGCGCGGCGATCCGCTCCAGCGTCTTGTGGTAGATCACAGCCGTGCCCTGCACGCGCCAGACGTTGCCCCCGAAGGGCTCCCCGTAGCGCACCAGGATGTCGGCGATCTGCTTGTCGGCGGTTCGCATGCGGGGCTCGTTCCGGTGAGAGAAGGCCGCGTCATCCACAGGTTTCTACGGCGACGCTCTTTTGTTCCTGTTTTGTTTCATCGTATATGCGGGATTGCGATGGCGTTCGCAAGGGTCGAGGTCGGCTGTCCGCGTCGATTGGAGGGGGCTGCGTCAGTGCGTGCAGGGGTGTCGCAGGATGGATCCGGGGATCGGTTTGCAGCGCGGGCGGTGATGGTGCGTCGTTCGGATTTCGTTTCGCGGCTCAGGGCGGCGATCGGTCCGGGCTGGTTCGCCCTCTGCCGATTCAACCGGACTTCATCAATGCTTCCCGAAAGCAGTGATTGGTCGGTCGTCAGGCAATTTCGGTTCGAGACGGGAAGTAGACCTGCCCCCCGTTGAAAGGTGGACGTTCCGCGACCTGCTCGACCATGCCGCATCAACAGGTTGATGCCGGCTTCGAAACGGCCATCCATCGAGCGGCAGGTTTGGCGGCTCCGCGCCTTTCGGGGTCATTCAACCGCCGTCGTGAGGATTTGGGGCGCAACAGCCGGCTTTGGAGCGGCCTGGGTCAAGAACATTCTCCCCGTTGCAAAAGCTGTCGCGTTGACGAGGCCCATGGTGACGAGCCCTGCCGCGAGGGCAGCGAACATCCACGCGGGACCGAGCCCGAAGATTGCCGCGACCCAGGCGCCCCCCAGCGCCACCCCCATCCGGAGGATGCTGGCTGTGAGCGGCCAGCCGACACGGCCTGCGCCCTGGGCCGCGAAGTAGAGAGCAAGTCCGGCCCCGAAGAACCCGTAGAACGGTCCGACGATGCGGAGATAGGACGAGCCGGTGGCCATCATGGCCGGATCGCCCCCGAACAGACCGAGCCAAGCCTCCGGATACATGGCGGCTGCAAGACCGATGGCCTCCGTCAGAAGACCGGCCACGATGGCGCCGGTCAGCGCAGCCTGACGGGCGCGGGCATGCAGTCCGGCACCGAGAGCGGTCCCGACGATGGCGGCAATGGGAGAACCGAGCCCGAACACGAGGGGGACCAGCAGGTATTCCAGCCGGGCGCCGGTTCCATATCCAGCCACCGCGGCCGGCCCCGCCGTTCCCACGAAGCCCGTCGCGGCGATGACCGTGACGTTCGACGTCACACTGGCGATGCCAGAGAGCAGGCCGACGCGCAGGATCTCGCGGGACGGCGCCCAGGTGAGTCTCGGGAGGCGCCGGCTCGGGTGCAGGACGCCACGGCCAGACCAGATGGAGGCGGCGAAGACGGCGGTGCCGGCGGCGTAGTAGGCCGCGACAGCCACGCCCCCACCCACGACGCCGAGCCTGGGGAACGGACCCCAGCCGAAGATCAGCGCCGGCGAGAGCGGGATCAGCACGATGGCTCCGGCACAGGTGACGCCGGCCGGGAGGGCCATGTTGCCGGTACCGCGGATCACGGCCGCCAGCGCGTTGAACAGCCAGATCAGGACCGCTCCGCCGAGCACGACGTTCGCGTAGGCCGTCGCGGCCTGGAGCGATCCTCCGGTGCCGCCCATCGCGGCGTAGAGGTGCGGTCCCAACGGCAGCGCGAGCAGGCTGGTTAAAAGACCCAGTCCGAGGCCGATGGCGGCAGCGTGCCAAGCGACGAGGCTGGCCTCGGTCGTCCGGCCGGCGCCCAGAGTGCGCGCGACCGCCGACTGGATGCCGCCGCCCATGCCGCCGGCGGACAGCATCTGGACCAGCATGACGACCGGGAAGACGAGGGCCATGCCGGCCAGGACGTCGGTGCCAAGTTTCGCGACGAAATAGGTCTCGATCAGGCCAATGGAGGTCTGGACGACCATCACCACGACGTTCGGCCCGGCCATCCGAGCCAGGGTCGGCACGAGCGGCGCTTCGAGCAGGCGACGCGTTCGGTTGTCCATGGCGGAGCCCTCACGGCCTGACGGGTTTGATAGCAGGCACGATGGCCGAGGCGACACCGGCCGAGGGATCGGCGGCGTCGTGAACGTTGCGGTCGCTTGACCGGCCGCTGGAGGCGTCACGGCACTGGGCAGATCGAACGGAAGGCCGGTCGTGCGCGCGGTCGCGACGGGGTGGCCGGCCGCGTCGCTCATGCGGCACTCGGCCAAGGCTCGCCAACGCCCGGGATAAACGACCAGGCCGACGGCGGTCGGCAGCCCAGGCGCTTCTTCGGCCATCGATGGACCCCACGGAGTGGCCGACCGCCCGGCATGCGGACACGCGCCATGCGAACGCCGCGCGCCGGGCGGCATGGCCGCACTTTCATGTTGAACGTAATCTATATTGAGGCGACGTGCAATCGTGACACGTGCGGGCGTCGGGTGGATGGCGGCCGGTGACTCGCCCGCCATCGTCATCGCCGCCGTTATCCGCCAGCGCTTGTGACGTCCGGGCCACAATGGCGAGCGCCGCAAGCTGTTTCGGACACCGGCACCGCCAAATGGATCGAAGCGGCGAACGCCCTCCAAACGTGGCGTATCTCCGGACCGCGCGATCACGAACCGGGACGGCCGGCCCCCTCGGGAAATCCGGTCTCAGTCAGCTTGACGGACAGCGCCCACAAACGCGCGGCCGCGTCAGGATCCACCGCATACGCCTTGACGCCCACGAACGGGGCGCCCGCCACCTCCGCGCGCACGGCCACGTCGCAATCCTCGCAATACAGGCCGCCGAGCCCATCGAGCAGCGGCGAAGTCGCCGCCCAGACCTGGGTGGCGGCGCCCTGGGCCGGTGTCTTGAATGTCGGATCCACTGGCGCGCCCTGCGCGTCGAGCCAGCCCTCCGCGATCATCTCGGCCCGGGTCAGGTGGCGCTGGAGCGGCGTGAAGATTTTTCCGGGATGCAGGGAGAAGGCGCGGATACCCCGGTCCCGTCCCAGCCGGTCGAGATGGAATGCGAACAGGGCGTTGGCGGTCTTCGACTGACCGTAGGCGTGCCATTTATCGTAGCCGCCGGAGAACATCACGTCGTTCCAGCGGATCGGCGAGAGGTGGTGCCCGGCCGAGGACAAGACAATCACCCGGGCGCCGCTCGCAAGCAGCGGTAGAAGGCGGTTGGTCAGGGCAAAATGGCCGAGATGATTGGTGGCGAACTGCGCTTCCCAGCCCGGCCCGACCCGCATCTCCGGGCAGGCCATCAGGCCGGCATCGTTGATGAGCCAGTCGATCGGCCGGCCAGCCTGCAGGACGCCCTCGGCGAAACGCCGGACGCTACCGAGGTCCGACAGGTCGAGGGCGTCGACCGTCGTCCGGGGAATATCCTGCGTGGCGATCCGGGCGGCGTCCGGATCGCGGGCGGCGACGAGGACCTCAGCGCCCGCGGCTGCGAGCGCACGGGTGGTCTCGATACCCAGGCCCGAATGCCCCCCGGTGACGACCGCAAAACGCCCCGTCAGGTCGCGCCCGGCCAGGACGTCGGAGGCGGTGCTGCGGGCGCCGAAACCGGATCCGAGCGGCGTTTGATGATCAATCATGGTCTTGCTCAAGGGCGGCCCGGCGATGCTGCCGGCGCGCGCAGACGATCGACCCGGAATGCCGGACGCTCCATGCTTAGGCGTCCGCGAATCCTGCGCGGGCGTCCGGTTCGCGCCATGGATCCGCTCTCCGACGTTCTCGCGATGCTCAGGCCCCAAAGCGTACTCAGCGCGGGGCTCGATGCCGGCGGCGCCTGGGCGATCCGCTTCCCCGCCCATGAAGGGATCAAGTTCAACGCCGTGATGCGGGGTACCTGCTGGGTTGCGGTCAAGGGCGAGCCCGAGCCGGTCCGGATGGCGGCCGGCGATTGCTTCCTGCTGACCCGGGGCCGCCCGTTCCACCTCGCCACCGACCTGACGCTTCCGGCGATCGAGTCCGCCGCGATCTACGACAACGCGGCCGACACGGTCGCGACCTGCAACGGCGGCGGCGACTTCTTCCTGGTCGGCGGACGGTTCTTCTTCGCGGGCGATGCGGCCGGCTTGCTGTTCGACGCGCTGCCGGCGATCGTGCCGATCCGGGACGCCTCGAACCAGGCCGCGATCCTGCGCTGGGCGCTGGACCAGCTGGCCGTGGAACTGCGCCAGGGCGCGCCCGGCGGCGCCCTGATGGCCGACCACCTCGCGCAGATCATGCTGCTGCAGGTGCTGCGGCTCTGGCTCGCTTCCGCGCGGCCGACCGGCTGGCTCGGGGCGCTCACCGATCCAAGGCTGGCCCGGGCGCTCACGGCCCTGCACGCGGAGCCGGCCCGGCGCTGGACCGTGGCGGAACTCGCCGCGCGCGCCGGCATGTCGCGCACGACTTTCGCGGCCACGTTCCGCGCGGTGGTCGGCCAGCCGCCGCTCGCCTATCTCGCCGGCGGGCGGATGCAGCGCGCCGCCGACCGGCTGCTACGCTCCGACGATCCCGTCGCCGCGATCGCGTATGCCGTCGGCTACGAATCCGAGACGGCGTTCCGCACCGCCTTCCGGCGGCACATGGCCTGCACGCCGATGCAGTATCGGCGGACAAAGGCCGCATTGTTGCTGCACCGCACCCTGGGCTAGACCGCAGGAACGATGTCCGAGACAGACGCCATGACGCCCTCCCTCTGGACCCGCCTGTCGAACCCGAGCCACTTCATGCGGTGGTCGGGCGTGCTGGTGCCGTGGCTCACCGCCCTGTCGCTCGGCGCGCTGGCGGTCGGCCTGTACCTGACCTTCTTCGCCGTGCCGCCGGACTACCAGCAGGGCGAGACCGTCCGGATCATGTACATCCACGTCCCGGCGGCCTGGCTCGGGGTGTTTTTCTACGGCGCCATGAGCGTGTCGGCGATCGGCACCCTGGTCTGGCGCCACCCGCTGGCCGACGTGGCGCAACGCGCCGCCGCGCCGATCGGGGCGGCGTTCACGCTGATCTGCCTGGTCACCGGTTCGCTCTGGGGCAAGCCGATGTGGGGGACCTACTGGGTCTGGGACGCGCGGCTGACCTCGATGCTGGTCCTGCTGCTGATCTATTGCGGCATCATCGCCTTGTGGCGCACCCTCGAGGAGCCGAACCGGGCCGCCCGCGCGGTGGCGATCATGACCCTCGTGGGCGCGGTGAACCTGCCGATCATCAAGTTCTCGGTGAACTGGTGGTCGACCCTGCACCAGCCGGCCTCGATCCTGCGCATGGGCGGCTCCAGCATCGATCCGTCGATGCTCTACCCGCTGCTGATCATGATCGGCGCCGCGACGTTGGGCGGGATCACCCTCCACCTCTACGCGATGCGCACCGAGATCATGCGCCGCCGGGTGCGGACGCTGACGATCCGCGAGGCCGAGCGCCTGGACCGCACGCAGCCGCGCCTCACGCCGAAGCCCGCCGGGATGCCGGTCGGGCAGCCGGTCTAGGACCTTACCGATGGATCTCGGCTCTCACGGCGGCTTCATCGTTGCCGCCTACGCCTTCACGGCCCTGGTCATGGCCGGGCTGGTCGGCAACGCCCTGCGGGACCGGTGGGCGCAACGGCGCGCCCTGAAGGGTTTCGGGGAGGAGCGGCGGTGAGCGGCGACGACATCACGGACCGGCCGCCCCCGGTCCGCCGCTCGTTGCTGCTGTTGCTGCCGGTCCTGGCGTTCGCCGCGCTGGCGGCGGTGCTGTTCCTGCGCCTGCGCTCGGGCGCCGACCCGGCAGCTCTCCCCTCCGCGATGATCGGCAAGCCGGTGCCGAGCTTCAGCCTGCCGGCGGTGCCGGGCCTGAAAGCCGGCGACGCCCCGGTGCCGGGCCTCTCCAGCGCCGACCTGAAGGGCCAGGTCACGGTGATCAACGTGTTCGCCTCGTGGTGCGCGCCCTGCCAGGTCGAGCACCCGATGCTGATGCGGCTCGCCCGGGAGCCCGGGATCCAGCTGGTCGGCATCGACTACAAGGAGCCGACCCCCGCCGCCGGCCAGCGCTTCCTGGCCCGGCACGGGGTGCCGTTCCGCGCGGTCGGCGCCGACGCCGACGGGCGCGCGGCGATCGATTTCGGCGTCTACGGCGTGCCCGAGACCTTCGTGGTCGGGCCCGACGGGGTGATCCGCGACAAGCTCGTCGGCATCCTCACACCGAAGAACTACGCCAGCGTGCTGGCGCGGATCCGGGCGGCCGGGAAGGTCGCGGAGGCGCGCTAACGTATCATCCCGAAAGGTCGCCGCCGGCTTTCGGAACAGGATGATACGCCATCAAGAGGCTTACTCGCCCGGTTGAGGCTCCTTGCGCTCGTAGCGGGTCAGCAGCGGCGTCTGCGCCAGGGCGAACACCACGGTGAGCGGCATGATGCCGAACACCTTGAAGTTCACCCAGAAATCCTCGGTCTGGGTCCGCCAAACGATCTCGTTCAAGGCCGCTAGAACAAAGAAAAAAAGACCCCAACGGAAGGTGAGCTTGCGCCAGCCCTCCTCGGTGAGGCTGAACATCGAATCGAGCACCACCGAAAGCAGCGAGCGCCCGAAGGCGAGGCCGCCGAGCAGCACGGTGCCGAACAGCGCGTTCACGATGGTCGGCTTGACCATGATGAAGGTCTTGTCCTGCAGCGCCAGCGTCAGCCCGCCGAACACCACCACGACCACGCCGGACACGAGCGGCATGATCGGCAGCCGCCGCACCAGGACGTAGTGGATCGCCAGCGCCACCACGGTCGCCGCGATGAACACCCCGGTGGCCACGAACAGCTTCTGGTCCGGCGCAACGCCGAGTCGTTCCGAATAAGCGTTGCCCAGGAAGAAGATGACGAGCGGTCCAAGCTCCAGCGCCAGCTTCACGAGCGGCGGCAGGTGGCGGCGGGGCGGAACGGATTCGATCTGCATGCGCGTCAGTTGGCTCGGATGCGGCACTCGCGTTAGGCTGGAGGCCTGGCTGGCGGTTTCGAGGCTGTGTGGAACGCGGGGCTGACGATGTCCATCACGATCGACAACGCCGAGGTCGAGGCGCTCCTCGCCGACCTCACGGCCACCACCCACCGCGCCGCGCCGGATTTGTTGCTGGAGTTGCTGCGACGGGAGCAGGCGCGGGTGGAGACGGCGGCGGAGCGCCGCATCGCCGAGGGATTGGCCGCCGATGAGACGATGCGCCGTCGCTTCGAGGCGAGCCGGATCGTGGATCCGCGTCCGATCGAGGAGATCCTCGCCTGCGATGAAAGCGGTCTTCCTGCGTGATCGTCGTCGATTCGTCAGCCTTCATCGCAATCCAGCGCCGAGAACCCGAGGCTGAAGCCTTTTCTCGTGTGCTGGCACTCGCGGAAAGCCCTGCGATGGCGGCAGCGACTTATCTGGAATGCGCCATCGTCGCCTCGCGTGTGGCGGACGGACGAGCAGTGCTGGACGAGTGGATCCTGGCACGTCGCATCGCCGTCGTCCCGGTCGACCACGCCCTCGCCCAGGTGGCTGCCGACGCCTTCGCCCGTTACGGCAAGGGCCGGCACTCGGCCGGGCTGAACTTCGGCGATTGCTTCGCCGACGCCCTGGCCCGGAGGCTGAACGCACCGCTCCTGTTCAAGGGTAACGACTTCGCCAGGACCGATGTGCTTCGTATCGCAGCCTAATCCTTCTCCAGCCCTGCGATCGCCCGGGCGAAGTCCCGGGCCGCGAACGGCTCCAGATCCTCCACGCCCTCGCCGACGCCGATGAAGTGGACCGGCAGGCCGAACTTGGCCGCCAACGCCACCAGGATCCCGCCGCGCGCCGTGCCGTCGAGCTTGGTCATGACCAGGCCAGAGACCGGCGCCGCCTGGGAGAACAGCTCCACCTGCGAGATCGCGTTCTGGCCGACGGTGGCGTCGAGGACGAGGATCGTCGCGTGCGGGGCCTCCGGGTCCTGCTTGCGCAGCACACGGACGATCTTCTCCAGCTCGGCCATCAACCCGGCCTTGTTCTGGAGCCGGCCGGCGGTGTCGATCAGCAGCACGTCGGTCCCGGCGGCGGTCGCCTGCTTGAGCGCGTCGAAGGCGAGGCCGGCCGCGTCGGCGCCCGCGCTGCCGCTCACCACCGGGGTACCGGTGCGCGCACCCCAGACCTTGAGCTGCTCCACCGCCGCCGCCCGGAACGTGTCGCCGGCCGCCAGCATCACGGTCCGGCCCTCGGCGCGCAGCTTCGAGGCGAGCTTGCCCAGCGTCGTCGTCTTGCCGGCGCCGTTGACGCCGACGGTCAGGATCACGAACGGCTTCTTCGTCGCGTCGATGGAGAGCGGCACCGCCACGGGCTCCAGCGCCCGCTCGACCTCGGTGGCCAGGATCGCCCGGACCTCGTCGGGTGAGATGCCCTTCTCGTAGCGGCCCTTGCCGACCGCGTCCGAGATCCGCGTCGCGGTCTCCAGGCCGAAATCGGCCTGGATCAGGGCGTCCTCCAGATCCTCCAGGGTGTTGGCGTCGAGCTTGCGCTTGGTGAACAGGCCGGTGACCCGGTCGGTCAGCGCCGACGAGGTCCGCTTCATCCCGGAGGTGAGCCGCGTCCACCAGCCCTTGGCCTCGGGCTCCCGGTCAGGCCCTGCGCCGGCATCGTGGGCCAGCGCAGCGGCGGCATCGACCGGCTGGATGTCGGGCGCCGGCTCGACCGCCGGCTCACGGTTCGCGTCGCCGGTATCGACCGGGGCGGCGCCGTGCGCGGGGTCGTCGCCGGCCGTGCCGGCGGGCGGCCGCTCGGGCTCGCCTTCGATCGGCAGCAGGTCCGCCCCCTCGACCACGTCGGCGACGGGCGCTTCCGTCTCCTCGGGCGGCAGCGGAATGTGGGCGACATCCTCGGCCCCGGTGGCGTAGTCGGGCTGGCCCTCGGCGGGCGAGGCCGGCGCATCCGCGGGGAGTTCCGTCTCCGCCGTCTCTTCGACCGTCTGGTCGGCCGCATCGGAACCCTTGCGCCCGAACAGGCGCCCGAACCAGCCGGGCTTGTCCTCGCTCGCCATGAAATCGCGTCCTCGCCCCACCTTGCCCACCCGGCCTTGAGCCACTAGCCCAACCGGATGTCACTCACCTTCGACATAGGTGCCCGCCTCCTCTACCGCGATGCCCTGCTGCTCGTCATCGACAAGCCGCCGGGCCTGCCGGTCCATCCCGGCCCGCGCGGCGGCGAGACCCTGACCGATCACCTCGACGGCCTCCGCTTCGGCCTGCCGCGCCGACCCGAGGCCGCCCACCGGCTCGACCGCGACACCTCCGGCTGCCTGGCGCTCGGGCGCCACGCCAAGGCACTGGCCCGGCTCGGCAAGCTGTTTTCCGGCAGCGCCGTGGACAAGACCTACTGGGCCGTCGTCGAGGGCGGACCCGACGCGGATTCCGGCCGGATCGACCTGCCGCTGGCGCGCCGCTCCGACGATCCGCGCTCCTGGTGGATGAAGGCCGACCCGGCGGGCGACCCGGCCCTCACCCATTGGCGCGTCCTCGGCCGGGCCGGCGGCCGGACCTGGTTGGAGCTGAAGCCGGTGACCGGCCGCACGCACCAACTCCGGGTCCATTGCGCCGCCTCCGGCTGGCCGATTTTGGGAGATTCGATCTACGGCAGCGCCCCCCGGGGCGGCAGCCTGCACCTGCACGCGCGGACGCTGACGATCCCGCTCTACCCGAAGCGGGAGGCGATCACCGTCACGGCGCCGCCGCCGCCGCATATCGCGGACGCCGTGGCGGGGACGAGTTCGTAGGTTTCCGCCACATCGGCCGTGGAATGCCGCGCCTCGAAAA
>NZ_VRVG01000134.1:0-15023 GCF_008040085.1 Methylobacterium sp. WL7
CTCCCCCCCTGCTGCGCAGGGTACCCTCCCCCGCAGAGGGGGGAGGGAGGGCGCGCGTTCGTGCCTGTTTGGCTTTTGCGCTGCTTGTTACGCTCGCCGCCCCGGCCCACGCCGTCCAGCCCGACGAGGTGCTGAAGGATCCGGCGCTGGAGCATCGCGCCCGGGAGATTTCCTCGGAATTGCGCTGCCTCGTCTGCCAGAACCAGTCGATCGACGATTCCGACGCGCCGCTGGCCAAGGACCTGCGCGTGATCGTGCGCGAGCGCCTGCAGAAGGGCGACAGCGACCCGGCGGTGCTGCGCTACGTCGTGGACCGCTACGGCGAGTTCGTGCTGCTGCGTCCGGTCTTCGCCCTGCACACCCTGCTGCTGTGGCTGACCCCGATCCTGGCGGTCCTGCTCGGCGCCTTCGGGATCTGGCGCCTCGCGCGCCGGCGGCCGGCCGCGCCGGTCCGGACCCTGTCCCCGGCCGAGCAGGCGGAGGTCGCCGCGCTGCTCCGTCGGGAGTAGTCTTCGGCGCGTTGCGATTCGCCAGTCCGATCCGGCACGAGTCTTGGATCCGGCGGCGCAGATCGCATGATCGGCGACGCGCCCGGGGTGAAGACGATGACCGCCGCCACGCTCACCATCTCCAGCCGCAACTACTCCTCCTGGTCCCTGCGGGGCTGGCTGATCTGCCGGATGGCGGGTCTCGCCTTCGACACCGAAGTCCTGTCGGGCACGGACGCCACCAGCCGGGCGGAGCTGCTGCACCTGTCCCCATCCTTCCTGGTGCCGCGCCTGCGGCATGGCGACGTGGTGGTCTGGGACATCCTGGCGATCGCCGAATACCTCAGCGAGACCTTTCCCGACGCCGGCCTGCTGCCGCGCGAGGTGGCCGAGCGCGCCCATTGCCGCTCCATCTCCGGGGAGATGCATTCGGGCTTCGTCAACCTGCGCTCGGCGCTGCCGATGAACCTGCGGGCGTTCCATCCGGGCTTTCGCGTGTTCAACGGCGCCAAGGCCGATATCGAGCGCATCGTCACGATCTTCGACGATTGCCTCGACCGCTACGACGGACCGTTCCTGTTCGGTGACCGCCCCGGCCTCGCCGACGCGCTCTACGCCCCGGTCTGCACGCGCTTCCGCACCTACGACGTCGCGCTGCCGCCCCGGGCCGCAGCCTACCGGGACGCGATCCTGCACTGGCCGCTGATGATCGAATGGGCCGAGGCCGCCGCCGACGAGCCGGACGAGATCGAAGAGCTCGACATGGAGTTCTGATGCTCCGGACCACACGGCAGATGAAATTTCTTGCAGGGCACAAGACGATGTTGCGCCGCACGCAAGTTTTTTAGACGGCTTCCAGGCGGCGGAAACCGATGCGTTGAGAAAGGCTTACTGCAGGGGTCGCCTGGCGGGCCACCGCGGGTGACAGTCTGACAGGGATCCTTTGTCAGGCGACCGGACTGCACGATTGATGGTGTTCGGCATTTCTGTTCCACTTCGCATTAGAAAAGGAACAGACTGGGCTGGAAACCATGACGCGTCACGAGCCCTGGAGCGCGGAACGCGCCACCGGGATCATTGCTGAGCATACCCATCTCGAAGGCGCGACGCTGCCGATCCTGCACGCGCTGCAGGCGACCTTCGGCTACGTCGACGGCGGCGCCGTGCCGCTCATCGCCGACGCGCTGAACCTGTCGCGCGCCGAGGTGCATGGCTGCATCACGTTCTACCACGACTTCCGCGCCCATCCGGCCGGCCGCCATGAGGTGAAGCTGTGCCGGGCCGAGGCATGCCAGGCCATGGGCTCGGACAAGATCCACCGCGAGATCCTCGGCCGCCTCGGCTGCGACTGGCACGAGACCACCGCCGACGGCAGCGCCACGGTCGAGCCGGTCTACTGCCTCGGCCTCTGCGCCAACGGCCCCGCGGCCCTGATCGACGGCGAGCCGGTGGCCCACCTGACCGCCGACGGCCTCGACGAGGCGCTGGCCGAAACCAAGCGGGAGACCCGCCAGTGAGCGTCACCCTTTACGTCCCCCGGGACGCCGTGGCTTTGGGCCTCGGCGCCAACAAGGTCGCCCGGGCCCTGTTCGCGGGCGCGGAGCGCCGCGGCCTCGACGTGACCATCGTGCGCACCGGCTCGCGCGGCCTGTTCTGGCTGGAGCCGATGGTGGAAGTCGCCACGCCCGAGGGCCGGGTCGCCTACGGTCCCGTCAAGGTCTCGGATGTCGATGCCCTGCTGGATGCCGGGCTCGCCACCGGCGGCGCGCATGCCCTGCGCCTCGGCGACCCCGAAAAGATCCCGTTCCTCGCCCGTCAGCAGCGCCTGACCTTCCACCGCTGCGGCGTTGTCGATCCGGTCTCGGTGGCCGATTACCGGGCCCATGGCGGCTATCGCGGGCTCGAGGCGGCGCTGAAGCTCGACGCCGAGGGCATCGTCGCGGCGGTGCGCGATTCCGGCCTGCGCGGCCGCGGCGGCGCCGGCTTCCCGGCCGGCATCAAGTGGAACACCGTGATGCTCGCCAAGGGCGAGCAGAAATACGTCGTCTGCAACGCCGACGAGGGCGATTCCGGCACCTTCGCCGACCGGATGATGATGGAGGGCGACCCCTTCAACCTCATCGAGGGCATGACCATCGCGGCGATCGCGACCGGCGCGACCCGGGGCTACATCTACCTGCGCTCCGAATACCCGCAGGCCTTCGCCACCCTGAAGGAGGCGATCGCCAACGGCATCGAGGCCGGCGTGCTCGGCGCCGATATCCTGGGTTCGGGCAAGGCCTTCCACCTGGAGGTCCGGCTCGGGGCGGGCGCCTATATCTGCGGCGAGGAGACGTCGCTGCTGGAGAGCCTGGAGGGCAAGCGCGGCATCGTGCGGGCCAAGCCGCCGATCCCGGCGCTCAAGGGCTTCCTCGGCAAGCCGACGCTCGTCAACAACGTCATGACCTTTACGGCCGTGCCGTGGATCCTCGAGAACGGCGCCGGAGCCTACGCCGATTACGGCATGGGCCGCTCGCTCGGCACGCTGCCGATCCAGCTTGCCGGCAACATCAAGCACGGCGGCCTGATCGAACTCGCCTTCGGGGTGACCCTGCGCGAGGTGATCGAGGATTACGGCGGCGGCACCCGCTCGGGGAGGCCGGTCCGGGCCGTGCAGGTCGGCGGGCCGCTCGGGGCCTACTTCCCCGACCATTTGCTCGACACGCCCCTCGACTACGAGGCGATGGCGGCCAAGAAGGGCCTCGTCGGCCACGGCGGCATCGTGGTGTTCGACGACACCGTCGACATGGCGAGCCAAGCCCGCTTCGCCTTCGAGTTCTGCGCCACCGAATCCTGCGGCAAGTGCACCCCCTGCCGGATCGGCGCGACCCGGGGCGTCGAGACCATGGACAAGGTCATCGCCGGCATCCGGCCGGAGACGAACCTGAAGCTGATCGAGGACCTCTGCGAGGTCATGACCGATGGGTCGCTCTGCGCCATGGGCGGGCTCACGCCGATGCCCGTGATGAGCGCGATCACCCACTTCCCTGAAGATTTCAGGCGCGCCGGCGATCTGCCGGTCGCGGCCGAGTGAAGGAGACGTCGATGGGCCTGATCAAGGAGATCGACTACGGCACGCCAATCCGCGTGGCGGAGCAGACCGTCACCCTGACGATCGACGGCATGGACGTGACCGTGCCGGCCGGCACTTCGGTGATGGCGGCGGCGATGCATGCCGGCACGCAGATCCCGAAGCTGTGCGCCACCGACAGCCTGGAGCCGTTCGGCTCCTGCCGGCTCTGCCTCGTGGAGATCGAGGGACGGCGCGGGACGCCGGCCTCCTGCACCACCCCGGCCGAGAACGGCATGGTCGTGCGCACGCAGACCGACAAGCTCCACAAGCTCCGCAAGGGCGTGATGGAGCTCTACATCTCCGATCACCCGCTGACCTGCCTGACCTGCGCGGCCAACGGCGATTGCGAATTGCAGGACATGGCCGGCGTCGTCGGCCTGCGCGACGTCCGCTACGGTTACGAGGGCGACAACCATGTCGTGCCGAGCGCCGAGAAGTACCTGCCCAAGGACGAGTCGAACCCGTACTTCACCTACGATCCGTCGAAGTGCATCGTCTGCAACCGTTGCGTCCGCGCCTGCGAGGAGGTGCAGGGCACCTTCGCGCTGACCATCGCGGGCCGCGGCTTCGACAGCCGCGTGGCGGCGGGCCCGACCAACTTCATGGAGTCGGAGTGCGTCTCCTGCGGCGCCTGCGTGCAGGCCTGCCCCACGGCCACGCTGCAGGAGAAGTCGATCCACGAGTTCGGCCAGCCCGAGCACGCGGAGGTGACGACCTGCGCGTATTGCGGCGTCGGCTGCTCCTTCAAGGCCGAGATGCAGGGCACCCGCGTCGTCCGCATGGTGCCGTACAAGGCCGGCAAGGCCAACGAGGGCCATAGCTGCGTCAAGGGCCGCTTCGCCTACGGCTACGCCACCCACAAGGACCGCATCACCAAGCCGATGATCCGCGCCAAGATCACGGATCCGTGGCGCGAAGTGTCCTGGGAGGAGGCGATCGGCCACGCCGCCTCCGAGTTCAAGCGGATCCAGGCGACCTACGGCAAGGATTCGGTCGGCGGCATCACCTCGTCGCGCTGCACCAACGAGGAGGCCTACCTCGTCCAGAAGCTCGTGCGCGCCGCCTTCGGCAACAACAACGTCGACACCTGCGCCCGCGTCTGCCACTCGCCCACCGGCTACGGGCTGATGTCGACGCTCGGCACCTCGGCCGGCACCCAGGACTTCAAGTCGGTCGAGCAGTCCGACGTGATCCTGGTGATCGGCGCCAACCCGACCGACGGGCACCCGGTCTTCGGCTCGCGCATGAAGAAGCGCCTGCGCGAGGGCGCCAAGCTGATCGTCGCCGATCCGCGCAAGATCGACTTGGTGAAGTCGCCCCACATCAAGGCCGATCACCACCTGCCCCTGAAGCCCGGCTCCAACGTCGCCTTCATCAATTCGCTGGCGCACGTCATCGTCACCGAGGGGCTGATCGACGAAGCGTATGTCCGCGAGCGCTGCGACCTCGCCGAGTTCGAGTCCTGGGCCCGGTTCATCGCCGAGGAGCGGCATTCGCCCGAGAACCAGCAATCGTTCACCGGCCTCGACCCGGCGGAGGTTCGGGCTGCCGCCCGGCTCTACGCCACGGGCGGCGCGGCCGGCATCTACTACGGCCTCGGTGTCACCGAGCACAGCCAGGGCTCGACCATGGTGATGGGCATGGCCAACATCGCCATGGCCACCGGCAACATCGGCAAGCTCGGGGCCGGCGTGAACCCGCTGCGCGGCCAGAACAACGTCCAGGGCTCCTGCGACATGGGCTCGTTCCCGCACGAGTTCACCGGCTACCGCCACGTCTCGGACGACGCCACCCGTGAGAGCTTCGAGGCCCTCTGGGGCGCCAAGCTCGACGGCGCGCCGGGCCTGCGCATCACCAACATGCTGGACGAGGCCGTCGATGGCAGCTTCAAGGGCCTCTACATCCAGGGCGAGGACATCGCGCAGTCGGATCCCGACACGCACCACGTCACGTCCGGCCTCAAGGCGATGGAATGCATCGTCATCCAGGACCTGTTCCTGAACGAGACCGCGAAATACGCCCACGTCTTCCTGCCAGGCGCCTCGTTCCTCGAGAAGGACGGCACCTTCACCAACGCCGAGCGTCGCATCTCCCGCGTCCGCAAGGTGATGCCCCCGATGGGCGGCTACGGTGACTGGGAGGGCACGGTGCTGCTCTCCAATGCTCTGGGCTACAAGATGGAGTACAGCCACCCGTCCCAGATCATGGACGAGATCGCCGGCCTGACTCCGAGCTTCACCGGCGTGTCCTACGCCAAGCTCGACGAGCTGGGCTCGGTGCAGTGGCCCTGCAACGAGAAGGCGCCGCTCGGCACGCCGATGATGCACGTGGACCGCTTCGTCCGCGGCAAGGGCCGGTTCATGATCACCGAGTTCGTGGCCACCGAGGAGCGCACGGGGGCGAAGTTCCCGCTGATCCTGACCACGGGCCGGATCCTGTCCCAGTACAATGTCGGCGCGCAGACCCGGCGCACCGAGAACTCGCGCTGGCACGAGGAGGACGTGCTGGAGATCCACCCGTTCGACGCGGAACTGCGCGGCATCGTCGACGGCGACCTGGTCTCCCTGGAGAGCCGGTCCGGCGACATCGCCCTGAAGGCCAAGGTCTCGGAGCGGATGCAGCCCGGCGTGGTCTACACCACGTTCCACCACGCCAAGACCGGCGCCAACGTGATCACCACCGACTACTCGGATTGGGCGACCAACTGTCCCGAGTACAAGGTCACGGCGGTGCAGATCCGGCGGACAAACCGGCCGTCCGACTGGCAGGCGAAGTTCTACGAGGAGGATTTCTCGCTGACGCGCATCGCCCAGCGCCTCGACGCGGCGGAGTGAATCGATGAGCGCACAGACCCAGGAGGACAAGCTCCTCCGGATGGCGAACCAGATCGCCACGTTCTTCCGGTCCTACCCGGAGGACGAGGCGGTGGCCGGGGTGCACAAGCACATCACGGCGTTCTGGACGCCCAAGATGGTCTCGAAGCTCGAGGCCGCCCTGCCGGAGATGGGCGACCGGGCCGACAGCCTGGTGCAGCAGGCCCTGCGCGGGGCCGAGCCCCAGGCCGAGAGCCCGGTGCGCCCGGCGACCCGCGACCCGCAGAAGCTCGGCGAGGGCGCCAGCGACGCCGGCTGAACCGCCATCGTGGCGTTCGATCGGCCCATCCGGGCACCGGTCGAACGCGGTCGCCCTGAGCGGGGCGGCGACTCCCCCGAAGAGTGCCTGAGGGCTTACACCCTGCGCGCCGGCCCTTTGAATGAATGCAGGGCACGCCGATTTGGGTATCTCCGTATACGTCGCCCTCGAGTTGTATGCGGAACCGGTACCGATGACAGGTCGGACGCCGTTCGCGCGCTGGCACCGGCCAAGTTGAACGACTAAGCTTCCTCAGCAACACGACTCACGCAACGAAGTCGTGTCCGGAGGAATCTCGATGCGTTCAGACCTGGCGGGCGCGGTCGCGCCCGGGAGCGATCACGGCTGGCTGTCCCGTGAGCGCATCGTCGCCAAACCGGGCTTCAACCGCTGGCTGGTTCCGCCCGCGGCCCTGGCGATCCATCTCTGCATCGGCATGGCCTACGGGCTTTCGGTGTTCTGGCTGCCGCTGAGCCGGGCCCTCTCGGTCGGCCAGCCTGCCCCCGCCGCCTGCCCCGACATGGGCGTGATGACGGCGCTGTTCACCACCACCTGCGACTGGCGCGTCAGCGACCTGGTCACGGTCTTCTCCATCGGGATCGTGGTGCTCGGCCTGTCGGCCGCCCTGTTCGGTGGCTGGCTGGAGCGAGCGGGTCCGCGCAAGGCCGGCATCGTGGCCGCCCTGTGCTGGGGCGGCGGCTTCCTGATCGGCGCGCTGGGCGTCTACCTCCACCAGCTCTGGCTGGTCTGGCTCGGCATGGGCCTGATCGGCGGCATCGGGCTGGGCCTCGGCTACATCTCCCCGGTCTCGACCCTGATCAAGTGGTTCCCCGACCGGCGCGGCATGGCCACCGGCATGGCGATCATGGGCTTCGGCGGCGGCGCGATGATCGGTTCCCCCCTGGCCGACGGCCTGATCAAGACCTTCCGCAGCGCCGATTCCGTCGGCGTCTGGCAGACGCTCGCCGTGATGGGCGTCGGCTACATCGTGTTCATGCTGGGCGGCGCCTTCGGCTACCGGGTCCCGCCCGCCAATTGGCGTCCGACCGGCTGGACGCCGCCCGCATCCAGGAACGCCATGATCGCCTCGGGTCACGTCCACCTGCGGGACGCGCACAAGACCTTCCAGTTCTGGATGATCTGGCTGGTGCTCTGCCTCAACGTCTCGGCCGGGATCGGCGTGCTGGCGCTCGCTTCGCCGATGCTCCAGGAGATCTTCGGCGGCTCCCTGATCGGGCTGCCCGGCACCGGCTTCGCTGCGCTCGACGCCGGCCAGAAAACCCAGATCGCCGCGATCGCGGCCGGCTTCGTCGGCTTGCTGTCGCTGTTCAACATCCTGGGCCGGTTCTTCTGGGCCTCGATGTCGGACCGGATCGGCCGCAAGCTCACCTACGCGATCTTCTTCGCCCTGGGCGGCGCGCTCTACGCAGCCGCCCCCTGGGCCGCCGGGATCGGCTCGCAAGCTCTGTTCGTCGCGTTCTTCTGCGTGATCCTGTCCATGTATGGCGGCGGCTTCGCGACGATCCCGGCCTACCTCGCCGACGTGTTCGGCACGCAGTTCGTCGGCGCGATCCACGGCCGCCTGCTGACCGCGTGGTCGACCGCCGGCATCGTCGGGCCGTTCGTGGTCACCAAGATCCGGGAAGCGCAGGCCGCAGCCGGCGTTCAGGGCGCGGACCTCTACGGGCGGACCATGTACGTGCTGGCCGCGTTCCTGGCCGCCGGGTTCGTCTGCAACCTGTTGATCCGGCCGCTCGCCGGGCGGTGGTTCATGTCCGATTCCGAGCGCGCCGCCCTCGACGTCCGCGGCGCCGCCCCTGCCGTCCGGTCGTCGGGCTCGTTCGGCATCGACCGGGGCGGGTTCAGCGCCGCGGCTGCACTGGCCTGGGCGGTGGTGGGCATTCCGATCCTCTGGGGGATCGGCATCACCCTGTCGAAGGCGTTCATCCTGTTCCGCTGAGCGTGCGCCCGCCGCCGGTTGTGGCCGGACGGGCGGGCCACTAGGTTTCGGCATCCCAACCTGCGGGGCGCGCACCGCTCGGAATGCCTCCGTGATCGACAAGCTCGACTTCCTGCTCGCGCTCGCCCGCGAGCAGCATTTCGGCCATGCGGCCGAGACCTGCGGGGTGACGCAGCAGACCCTCTCGGCCGGCGTGAAGCAGCTGGAGAACCGCTTCGGCGTGCAGCTCGTGCTGCGCGGCTCGCGCTTCCAGGGCTTCACCCCGGAGGGCGAGCGGGTGCTCGAATGGGCGCGCCGCATCGTGGCCGACGCGCGGGCGATGCACGAGGAGGTCACGGGCCTGCGCCGCGGCTTGACCGGGCACCTGCGCATCGCCGCGATCCCCACGGCCCTGCCGATGATCGTGAGCCTGACCACCCCCTACGGCGAGCGCCACCCGGGCGTGCGGCTCACGGTCGAATCCGCTGCCTCCGCCGACATCTTCTCGCTGATCGAGAACCTGGAGGCCGATGCCGGGCTGACCTACCTCGACAACGAGCCGCTCGGCCGGGTCGTGTCGGTGCCGCTCTACCGGGAGCGCTACCGCCTGGTCACGGCGGACGGCGGCCCGTTCGACGGCCGCGCCAGCGTCACCTGGGCGGAGACCGGCCGCCTGCCGCTCTGCCTGCTGACCCCGAACATGCAGAACCGGCGGATCATCGACCAGCAGATCCGGGACGCAGGCGCCGATCCGGCCGCGACCCTCGAATCGAACTCGATGATCGTGCTGATGACCCACGTGCGCACCCTGCGCTGGGCCTCGATCATGCCGGAGATTCTGGTCGATGCCCTCGGGCCCATGGCGGGGGTGCGGGCGATCCCGATCACCGCCCCGGACCTGGAGCACACGATCGGCCTCGTCGCCCCGCGCCGTGAGCCCTCGACCCCGATGGTGACCGCCCTGGTCGCCATCGCCCGGACCCTGGCGCGGACGCTGGATCCGGAGCTCTCCGGCTTCTCCGGCGCGGCGCCGGATGCGTGAGAGGGGGCGCGTTCAGGCCGGCGCGAACAGGCCCCGCACCAGCCCGCGGACGGCCCGATAGGGAATCAGCGGCAGCTTGAGGACGAGGCGGGCCGTGAGCACCGCCAGGACGGTCAGGATCGTCAGCAGAATTCTGAACACCGTGCGCGCTCCCGTGGCCGGTCCGGCCAGTGCGGAGGGAGACGAATCCCGGCGCCGGGTCAGGCAGCGCCCGGAACGCGGCGAGACTATGGTCCGGCGTCGCCCCGGCGCCGTCCACGGCGCCGGGCAGGATCGTTCGTCACCCCGTCCCGGCACGGCGCGAAAAAAGCCGCCCCGTCTCCGGAGCGGCCTTGCGGTAGCAGCTGGACCGGGATGGGTCCCGCGGGCTTACTTGATCTTGGTTTCCTTGAAGTCGACGTGCTTGCGCGCGACCGGATCGTACTTGCGCATCGTCAGCTTCTCGGTCTGCGTGCGGGAGTTCTTCTTGGTGACGTAGAAATAGCCCGTGTCGGCGGTGGAGACGAGCTTGATCTTGACGGTGACGGCCTTGGCCATGGCGCGGCGCTCCTGCAGGGTGCGGCATTCCGCGTGAGCGAAACGCAAATGGCCGGGAAGGCCCGGCCGAATACGGGCCGGTCAATGCCCGATCGGACCCGGCAGGTCAAGACCGCGCGGCCGATCGCTCCATCGTGGCGAGGCTCAGCGAGAAGGCCAGGAACAGCGCCAGCAGCGCCCACGCGAAGCCGTGCGGCGGCACCAGGTCGAGCCCGCCGCCGATCAGCGGCGGCCCGAGCATCAGGCCGACATTGTACAGCACCACGAAGGCCGCGTTGGCGCCCGCGAGGTCGGAGGCCGGGACCCGGTCGCCCAATGTGGTCAGGCCGACCGTGTAGAGCGTCCCGGCGATGCCGCCCCAGGCGAACAGGACCAGGCCGAGCGCCATCGGCGACCCGGAGGCCAGCGGGATCAGGGCTGAGCCCGTCGCCCCGGCGAGGCCCGCGCCGAGGAGCACCGCGCGCCGGTCGACGCGGTCCGCGAGCCAGCCGAACGGGATCTGGAACAGCACGTTGCCGAGCGCGATCAGGCTGACGAGGCCGGCCGCGCCCTGCGCGTCGTAGCCCAGGCGCAGGCCGTAGAGCGGCAGGATCGCGAAGATCCCGGTCTCCACCGCCCCGTACGCGAGGGCGGCGAGCAGCGCCCCGGGGGCGAACCGGAGATAGGCGAGGATGCTGCGCCCGGAGCCGTGCTCGATGGTCGGCGATAGCCCCCGGGCGAGGACGATCGGAAGGCCGCCGGCCAGCATCAGGGCGGCACCGGTCAGGTAGGGGGGCAAGCCTTCGGTCCCGACCAGCGCCAGGAGCGCCGGGCCCACCGCGAAGCCCGCCGCCAGCACGGTGGCGTAGATGCCCATCACCAGGCCGCGGCGCTCCGGCGGGGCGGCGGCGTTGATCCAGTACTCGGACAGCACGAACAGCGCGCCGAGCGTCGCCGAGAACACGAAGCGCAGCGGAAACCACAGGGCGATGCCCGGCACCATCGGGAAGGCGGCGAGGCTCACCGCCCCCACGACCAGCGCCAGGCAGAGCAGCCGCGCGACGCCGATCCGGGACGCGAGCCGCGGCACGAACGGCACCGTGCAGATGCTGGCGATGCCGGCGACCGCGGTGTTGAGCCCGATCAGCGTGCTCGACGCGCCGCGCCGCTCCAGCTCGATCGACAGGAGCGGGATCGACAGGCTGAGGCCGATCCCGACCACGGTGACGCAGGCGATGGCGGCGGTGATCGCCGCCACGGTGTCCGGCCCGATCCCGCTTGGCGCGACGATCCGGTCCGGTCTTTCCGAAACATTCACAGAGCGACTCGTTCCCGGCGCCCGTAGCGCTCGTAGTGGAAAGGGATCATCCGGTGCGGCGCGAAATCGGCCGCGATCTGCGCCTCCAGATCGTCCAGGATGGCGCGGGTGATGAAGGGCAGGTCGAGCTTGCGCGCCGCGTCGAGGCGGACCCAGGCGAGTTCGGTGAACTCGGCCTCCGGGCTGACCCGGCCGGTCTCCTCGGCCGCGACCATGCGGCGATCGACAGCGAAGAACCGCGTATCGAACCGGCGCACGCGCTTGGGCGGGGTGATCGCCCGGGCCACCAAGTGCAGCGCCTCCAGGTCCGGTAGGATCCCGTGCCGGGCGAAGGCCTCCCAGCCCGTGGGGGCGCTCTCCGGGGGGCCGTGCTCGCTCGTACCGAGCAGCAGGCCGGTCTCCTCGTAGGTCTCCCGGATGGCGGCCAGCGCCAGCGCCCGGCCGAGATGGTGCGGCTGCCGGGAGACCTGACGGGTCAACGCGGCCTCGGCATAGTCGGGCAGGGCGCCGGCCACCGGCATGTGGCGGTCGCCGAGTTCGATCCGGCCCCCGGGGAACACGAACTGCCCGGGCATGAAGGCGAGCCGTGGGTTGCGGCGGCCCATCAGGACCTTCGGGCCGCCCTTTCCGCGCCGGTCCAGCACGATCAGGGTTGCGGCGTCCCGCGGGCGCAGGCGCGCCGGGGACGGCGGCCGCTCAGCGCTGGTCGCGATCTCGGATTCCTGCTGCGGCTCCGGCTGCGGCAAGGCGTGTCTCCTTCAACCCCGAAACGGGGCGGCCCCGCGGTAACGTGGCGAAGCCGTGCATGCCAAGGGCGTATTGCAACCCGACGACGGCACCCTTGACCGGCTGGAGCAACGCGAGAGCGAACAGGAGCGTGAAGACCGGCCAGACGCCCATCTCGACCCACAAGGGGACATCGTAGGCGGTCTCGGTCTCCAGGATCAGGTAGCCGACGATGTGGGCGACGATGAAGATCACCACGTAGGGCGGCAGATCGTCCGCGCGGTGATGGTGCAGTTCCAGCCCGCAGGCGTCGCATTCCGGACGCACCTTCAGGAAGCGCCCGAAGATCCGGCCCTCCCCGCAATGCGGACAGCGGCCGATGAAGCCGCGCGCCATCGCGGGGATCAGGCGGGTGCGCATGGGAATCGCGTCGGTGGCCATGACCAGGGTCTACACCGGGCGGGTCACCGGCGCGAGCCGCGATGGCGCGTACCGGAGTTGCGGATGCCGGGCGGGCGCCCGGAGGGAGCGGCCTTAAACGGGCGGCCGCCGCCGGGCTTCCGGCCGCCGCCATCCTTTCCGCCGGGCCCGGAACGGGTCTTGCCCTCGCTGAGCAGCTCGAACCGGAGCGCACCGGCCACCGGCGCGGCCTCGACCAGGCGGACTTCGACCCTGTCGCCCAATCGGAAGGTCTCGCCGCTGCGTTCGCCCACCAGGGCGTGCCGGGCCTCCTCGTGGCGGAAATAGTCGGCGCCGAGCTGCGAGATCGGCACGAACCCGTCCGCCCCGGTCTCGTCGAGCTTGATGAACAGGCCGGACCGGGTGACGCCCGCGATCTGGCCCGTGAAGGTCGCTCCGATCCGGTCGACCAGATGGTGCGCGATCAGCCGGTCGATGGTCTCCCGCTCCGCCGCCATGGCGCGGCGTTCGGCCGCCGAGATCTGCTCGCCGATCTGCGCGAGTTCGCCCGCCGACACCTCCGCGGGCAGGCCGTCCGCGCCGAGGCGGCAGGCGCTGATCAGCGCCCGGTGGACGATCAGGTCGGCGTAGCGGCGGATCGGCGAGGTGAAATGCGCGTAGCGGCGCAGGTTCAGCCCGAAATGGCCGAGATTCTCGGAGGCGTAGATGGCCTGGGCCTGGGAGCGCAGCACCACCTCGTTGATGAAGGTCGCGTGCTCGCTGCCGGCCACCGACCCGAGGATGCGGTTGAACAGGGCGGGGCGCAGCGCCCCTTCCTTGGGCAGCTTGATCCCGACCGAGGCCAGGACCTCACCGAGCGCCTGCATCTTCTCCTGCGCCGGCTCGTCGTGCACCCGGTAGATCAGCGCCTGCTTGGCCGCCTCCAGGGTCTCAGCGGCGGCGACGTTGGCCTGGATCATGAACTCCTCGATCAGCCGGTGCGCGTCGAGGCGTTCCGGCACGATCACCCGGTCGACCGCGCCCTCGGGCGAGAGCAGCACCTTGCGCTCGGGCAAATCGAGGGCCAGCGGCCCGCGATGGTCCCGGGCTTCGCGCAGGGCCGCGTAGGCCGCCCAGAGCGGGCGCAGCACCGTCTCCAGCAGCGGCGCGGCTGCGGCGTCCGCCTGCCCGTCGATGGCGGCCTGCGCCTGCGCGTAGGCGAGCTTGGCGCGCGAGCGCATCATCACCCGGTGGAACGTGTGGCGGCGCTTCACCCCGTCGGCGGCGACCACCATCCGGACCGCGATGGCCGGACGGTCCTCGCCCTCGCGCAGGGAGCAGAGATCGTTCGAGATCCGCTCCGGCAGCATCGGCACGACGCGGTCGGGGAAGTAGACCGAGTTGCCCCGCTCCAGCGCCTCGCGGTCGAGGCTCGAGCCGGGGCGGACATAGGCCGCGACATCCGCGATCGCGACCGTGACGATGAAGCCGCCCGGATTGGCCGGGTCGGAATCGGGCTCCGCCATCACGGCGTCGTCGTGGTCCTTGGCGTCCGGCGGATCGATGGTCAGCAGCGGGCGATCGCGCCAATCCTCGCGACCCTTGAGCGAGGCAGGGGCCGCAGCGTCGGCCTCGGCCAGGGTCGCGTCCGAAAAGACGTGCGGGATGTTGTGCAGGTGCAGCGCGATCAGGCTGACGGCCTTCTCGGAGCCGAGCGAGCCGAGCCGTTCCCGCACGCGGCCCCGCGGCAGGCCGAAGCGCGTCTCCCGCTCCAGCGAGACGCTGACGAGGTCGCCGTCCCGGGCCTGACCCTCCTCGCCGGGCGGGATCAGGATCTCGCGGCCCTGTGAGCGCTTCTCGACGGGGACGATCCGGCCGCCCTGCGCGCCGGCGCGGTAGACGCCGATGATCTCGGCCTTGTTCTTTCCGATGACCTTGATGACCCGGCCGGTATAGCCGCCCTCGGCGTCGCGCTCGACCCGGACGAGGGCCCGGTCGCCGATCCCGGCGGCCGGGCGGTTGCCCTTGCGCGGGCCGCGGCTCTGCGTGAGCACGATTGCCGGCGGCTTGCCGGTGCCGGTCCACTCCACCGGGACCGCCAGGAAGTCGCCGTGCCGGTCGCGCGAGCGGATGTCGCTCAGCACCACCGGCGGCAGGCGGCCGGCGGTCGCAAGGCCGCCGCGCCCACGATCGAGGCCGCCATCCTCCTCGATCTCCTTGAGGATGCGCTTCAGGTCGATCTTGGCCGCACCCTTGATGCCGAACGCCTTGGCGATCTCCCGCTTGCCGACGGGTTCGGTCGCCTCCGCCACGAAGGCGAGGATCTGCTCGCGGGTGGGGAAGGGCGGGGG
>NZ_VRVG01000135.1:0-14757 GCF_008040085.1 Methylobacterium sp. WL7
CGCGAGATCCTGAACCGTCGCGCTGCCCCTCTCCCGACCCGGCCTGACGGCCGGCCCACCCTCCCCCGCAGAGGGGGGAGGGGCGCGCGCATGTTCGTCGCAGCCCTCATCCCCATCCCGCGAAGACGTGTGCACAGCTATCGTATCCACCGCTCACAGCCGTGCAGTGTTGCACCCCGGTCCTTGCGGTAACGAAGGTGCAAGCTTAACGAGCCTATTGGGTTGGGGAGTGGCGCCCGATGTCGGCTATCAAAAGGCCGCCGGGCGCAGACTGAAGACGACGAGGTTCCCCATGACGGCGCGTCTCGCGACTGCGCGACTGCTGGCGGCGGCGTCCCTGCTGGCCCTCGCGCTGGCCGGCTGCCAGGACGGCTCCGGGATCAACGGCCCGAGCGCGCGCAGCATCGCGCCGATCGCCCCCCAGACGCTCGCCCTGATGCAGACCAAGGGCATGCAGCAATCCGACCCGATCCTGATCCGCGCCTACAAGAAGGAAGCGGAGATGGAGGTCTGGAAGCGCGGCGGCGACGGCCGCTACGCGCTGCTGAAGACCTACCCGATCTGCCGCTGGTCCGGCCAGCTCGGGCCGAAGGTCCGCGAGGGCGACCGGCAGGCCCCGGAGGGGTTCTACACGATCACCCCGGGCCTGATGAACCCGAACTCGTCGTACTACCTCTCGTTCGACACCGGCTTCCCGAATGCCGTCGACCGGGCCAACGGGCGCACCGGCAAGTACCTGATGGTCCACGGCACCTGCTCGTCGGCGGGCTGCTTCGCCATGACCGACGCGACCATCGCGGAGATCTACGCGGTGGCCCGGGAGGCGTTCATCGGCGGCCAGCGCAGCTTCCAGTTCCAGTCCTACCCGTTCCGGATGACGGCCCAGAACATGGCCAAGTTCCGCAACGACCCGAACATGCCGTTCTGGCAGAACCTCAAGGAGGGCTCGGATTACTTCGAGGCCCTGCGCGAGGAGCCGAAGGTCGGCCAGTGCGGGACCAAATACGTGTTCGGCGGCTCGGACGCGGCGGCCGGCGCGTGCAAGCCGCGGGTCGACCCCGTCGTGGCCGAGAAGCGCGAGCACGACGAGCGCGAGGTGGCCGAGCTGGTCGCCAAGGGCACGCCGGCCGTGCGCGTGGTCTACCAGGACGGCGGCCAGAACCCGGTGTTCCGGCCGCCGGCCAACACCAGCGCCTTCGCGAGCCTCGGCGGCACCGAGACGGTGCTGCCCTACGACGCCAAGGAGTTCGGCCGGCACAATCTCGGCGACGTCAGCCGCCCCGAGACCCTGGCGGCCGGGCCGCAGGAGATCGAGATCGACCCGAAGGTGCAGCCGACGATGATGGCCGCGGCCGTGCCGGCGAAGGCGACTGCGAAGGCCGGACGGGGACAGAAGCCCGCCGCCACCACGCTGATGGCCAACCGCACCGATCCGGATCTCCGAGTCGAGACCACCGCGTCGGTCGGCCAGAAGCCCGCCCGGATCGCCGTGGCCGACGCGGATGGCGATCCGAGCAGCTACCAGAAGCTGATGGGCTCGCTGTTCGACAAGGAGAAGCCGACCCCCGCCACCCCGGCGGTGGACGCGACGGTCGTGCCCGAGCCGGTCAAGCTCGCGCACGCGGCCGAGCCGCTCGCCCCCAAGGCGGCGGCCAAGCCGCACGCGGTGAAGACCGCGAAGGTGGAGCCGAAGGCCGATCCGAAGCTCGTCCTGCGCAAGGGCGAGCCGGAGGCCAAGGCCAAGCCGTAGCGGCTACGGCCAAGCCGTAGCGGTCACGGCCCCGCCGTAGCGATCAGAGCAGCGGCCGGTCGCGGTTCATCAGCCACAGGGCGTGGACCGTGCCGGGCAGCCAGAAGATCAGCCACAGCAGGATGTTCAGCAGGAACTGCAGGCCGAAGCCCGTGGTGACGAGCACCGCCACCGGCGGGATGAAGATCGCGAGCAGGATTCGGACGAGGCTGGACACGGGAACTCCGAGTTGTGAGGTCGCGGCACAAACGACGCGCGGCCGTGTCCGTTCCCGTTGCGGGTACCACCGTGCGGCTCAGGCCGCCCTTCGTCATCGCGAGCGGTCGAACCGGAACCGTTGCGCGACTCCGCCGGCTCTGATACGTTTTACGTACAACGTAGCGCGCGGCGATGATTCAGAGTTTCGCGGACAAGGATAAGGAGGCGCTCCACCTCCGCGACGTCTGTCACCGGCAGTGGCGCGCCTTCAAGGCCGTCGCCGTCCGCAAGCTGGACATGATCGACGCGGCCGCCGCGTTGGGCGACCTGCGTTCCCCGCCCGGCAACCAGCTCGAGAAGCTGAGCGGTAACCGCGACGGACAATGGAGCATCCGCATCAACGACCAGTGGCGCATCTGCTTCACATGGGGCGACGCCGGACCCGAGACCGTCGAGATCGTGGATTACCATAGAGGATAACCCCATGCCCCGCCTGCGCACGCATCCCGGTGAGGTTCTCCGCGAGGAGTTCATGGCGCCGCACGGACTGAGCGCCAATCGCCTCGCCGCCGAACTCGATGTCCCGCCCAACAGGCTCAGCGAGATCGTCCGCGAACGCCGCGGCGTGACCGCCGATACCGCGCTGCGCCTGAGCATCCGGTTCGGGACGACACCCCAGTTCTGGCTCAACCTTCAGACCGCGCACGACCTCTCGCACGCGGAGGCCGAGACCGACCTTTCGAAGGTGCGGCCCTACGAACCGGCCTGAGCGCCTCTTTCACGCTTGGCGCGATGGGACGGACGGGAACCACCGGCTGAAGGTGGCCGAGGCGGCGGCGTTCGCCCTCCGACCCGTCAGGGACATGAGCCACAACGGACTTCCGCCACCCGTGCCGTCATTCCGGGGCCGCGCAGCGGAGCCCGGAAACCAGAAACGCTGCCCCTGCAAGGCTTGGCACATCAGCGGGTCTGGATCCCGGGCTCCGCTGCGCGGCCCCGGGATGAGGGTGCGTGACGGTATGCGTCGAGCCTTCGCCCGAAGAACGAGATCAGGCTTTTCCTGCCGGGGGAACCGAAAATCCGAACCCCTGAGGCCCGTCGCTGCACGGACGGGGAGGGCACGTCCCGCCCCCCCAAAAAACCTCAGTTCTTCGCCGGCGGCGTGGTCGCGCCGGGGACGGCCGCCGCCTGCTTCTCCGGGTTCTTCACCTGGCTGTAGGCGACGTTGGCGAAGGTGCCGATCACCGCGGGCCAACTCGGGCTGGCGTATTGCGGATCGTCGCGGCCGACCTTGCAGAAGGCCGTGGTGAGGGCGTTGACCACGTCGTCGTCGGAGGCGCCGGTGTCGGCCGCCTTGATCTGCGGCACCACCCGGACCAGCGTCGGCACGAAGTCCTGCTGCTTGAGGCCGGTGAGCGTCGCCGCGACGCCGACCTTGTCGAAGGCGGCCTTCAGCGTGTCCTGCTCGATCTCGGCGCAGGGGGCGGTGCCGGCCAGCATGGTCTTGGTGGCGGCCCGGGCCTCGGAGGCCTTGTCGCCGGTCACCGGCGGCGCCTTGTTGCCCCAGGAGTTGCGGATGTAGTCGGTGACGTTCCGGACCTCGACGTCGGTCATCTGCTGGCCGATCGCCACCATCGGGGCGAGCCCGCTCTGGGCGGCAAGACCGCCGTAGATCACCCGCAGCACCGTCTCGGGGCCTTCGGACTGGACGGAGGTGTTGCCGGCCAGCGCCGGCACCGCGCCCTCGATGCCCTTGCCGTTGGGCTGGTGGCAGGAGGAGCAGTAGGTCAGGTAGGTGGAGGCGCCCGGGGCGCCGGCGGTGTCGAAGGCGGTGAGGTCCTTGGGCTTGTAGGTCTGCTTGGCCGGGACCGTGCGCAGGTAGGCGACCATCGCCTTCAGGTCCTCCTCCTTCACCTTGGAGAGGGATTCCATGATGGTCTGGCGCATCGGGCCGGCGGCGACGCCGGGGCGGTCGCCCGGGGCGGTGCCGGTCTTGAGGTAGGTCACCACCTGCTCGTCGGTCCAGGCGCCGATGCCCTGGTGGCCGTCCGGGGTGATGTTGGGGGCGTACCAGCCGTCGATGACGCCGCCGCCGAAGCGGCCGGCGAAGCTCGAATTGCCCACGAGCTTGTTCTCGTTGTGGCACATGGCGCAGTGGCCGAGCCCCTCCACCAGGTAGGCGCCGCGGTTCACCTCGGCGCTGGCGCTCGGGTCGGGCTTGAAGCGCTCCTCCGTGAAGAACGCGGTCCGCCACGTCACCAGCGCGGTTCGGACGTTAAACGGGAACGGGATCTGGTTCTCTTTACGCTTCTCGCTCACCGGCGGGAGCGATTGCAGGTAGGCCCAGATGGCCTGCGTGTCCGCGTCGGTGACCTTGGTGTACCAGCCGAACGGGAAGGCCGGATACAGGTAGCCGACATGCTTGCTGTAGCCCTGGCGGAACGACTTCTCGAAGTCGGCGTAGGAGTAGTCGCCGAGCCCGGTCTCCTTGTCGGGGGTCAGGTTGGGGGTCATGATCACCCCGAACGGCATGTTGAGCGCGTAGTTGCCGGCCAGGAACTTGCCGCCCGGGGCGGTGTGGCAGGCGGCGCAGTCGCCCATGGTGACGAGGTACTTGCCGCGCTCGACCGGGTCGGACCCGTCCTGCGCCAGGGCCGGCGCGGCGAGCAGCAGGCCCGCAAGGATGGGGGCCGCGCCACGGGCCGGCGAGAGGGCGTTCCTGCGCTGCATGGCGACCTCTCCCGAGCCGTCTTTATAGGTTTTCCAGGGTGCTGCGCGTGAACGCGGCGCTCTGCGGCGTTGTTCCTGGCTGCGGCCGGGTGCGGCGATGCGCCGTGCCGCCCCGCCGGAACCGAAGACCGAGGTCGGCGAGGTGGGCCAACAGGCCCGCCAGCATCCAGCCGGCGACCGTCGGCCAGCCGGATCCGGTAAGCGCGGCCCGGAGCGCCAGCATCAGCGCGGCACCGGAGCCAAGGTTGGCGAGCAGCGGCGCCGGGGCCATCCCGCGGCGCCGCGCGAACCAGGCGAGCAGCAGCGCCTCGGCGGCGACCAGCCCCAGGATGATGTCGACGATCCGGCCCGAGGCGAACAGCGCCTCCATCAGGCGAGCCCCCGGAACGGCGCGTTGAGGCGCACGATCCGCAGGTTCAGGCAGGCGGCGACGCTGACCCAGGCGAGATAGGGCAGGTTCATCAGCCCGGCCGCGATCGAGACCCGGCCGGTGACCAGCACCAGCACGGCGATCGACAGCCACAGGGCCGCGACCTCGGCCAGCGCCCAGTCGGGCCGGCGGAACCGGAAGAACAGCACGCTCCAGGCGATGTTGAGCACGCCGTTCACCGCGTAGGCGGCGACCAGCAGCAGCCGGGCGGTGGGATCGGGATCGCGGTTCCAGACCATCACGGCGGCGATGGTGGTGAGCAGGAAGATGGTGGTCCAGACCGGCCCGAACGCCCAATCCGGCGGCTTCCAGGACGGGAACCGCAGGTGCCGGTACCAGCCATCCGTCTTGGTCGCGACCCCGCCGGCGACCGCGACCAGGATCGCCACCACGGCCGCCACCACGGGCGGGCCCCAGCTCGGATCGAGCCCCAGAAAAGTCACGGGGAGACCCAGCGGAACAGGTGGGCGAGGTCCTTGAAGAAGATCCGCGCGTGGGCGGCGGGCTTGGCCCGGACCAGCTCCTTGTTCATGTAGCTGTCCCAGGTGAGCTGCTGGACGTCCTTGTCCCGGCAGATCGACACGAATCGCTCGCGCAGGCCGTCGCTGCGGTACCAGACCCACTGCATCATCCCGAGGATCCAGAACACGCGGCCGTGCAGCTTCATGAATTGCTTCCGCGCGCCCGCGAGCGCCCGGACGTCGCCGGTGGCCAGGAAGGCTTTCGCCGCCTCGGCCGAGAGCTGGCCGCCCAGCATCGCGTAGTAGATGCCCTCGCCGGAGGCCGGGGCGACGACCCCGGCGGCATCGCCCGCCAGCAGCACGTCGCGGCCGTTGTCCCAGCGCTTGAGCGGCTTCAGCGGCAGCGGCGCGCCCTCCCGGCGGATCGTCTCGGCGCCGTCGAGGCCGGTGGCGATGCGGAGCGCCCGGATCGAGGAGCGCAGGGAGAAGCCCTTCTTCGCGCTGCCGGTGCCGATGCTGGCGGTCTCCCCGTGCGGAAAGATCCAGCTGTAGAAGTCGGGCGAGTGCCGGCCCTGGTAATAGACGTCGCAGCGGGCGGCATCGACGGCGCCACCCCCCGGCGCATCGGGGGCCGGCACCCGGACGATCTCGTGATAGGCGAAGACCTGCTTCATCTTGTCGTGGCCGGGCACCTCGGCCTTGCCCACCGGCGAGCAGGCCCCGTCGGCGCCGATCACCAGCCGCGCCCGGACCGCGTGGCGGGCCTGGGCCTCGCCCTTGCCGGTGGTGAAATGCACCAGCGGCGGGCCGTCGTCCGGCCGGGTCATCTTGTCGTAGGCCGCCTCGCGCAGGTCGGCGCCGGCCTCCTCGGCGCGGCTGCGCAGCCAGGGGTCGAAATGCTGGCGATCGACCATGCCGACGAAGCCCTCGCCCACCGGCATGTCCACGGCCTTGCCGCTCGGCGCCACCATCCGGGCGGAGCGGATCTTGGCCACCAGCAGCGCGTCGGGGATCGCGAAGTCGCGGATCAGCCGGGGCGGGATCGCGCCGCCGCAGGGCTTGATCCGCCCGGGCTTGTCGAGCAGCAGCACCGCGTGCCCGGCCCGGGCCAGCTCGGTGGCCGCCGTCGCCCCCGCGGGGCCCCCGCCGACCACGACGACGTCGTAGGGGGCGTCATCATTCAACCGAGCCATCGCGTCACCTCGCGCCGAGGATGGGATTGAGCGGGATCGCGCCCCGAGCGGGAGCCCGGACGGGCTCGAGCCGCAGGGCCAGCACCACCGCGACGAGGAACAGCCCCCCCTCGGCGGCGAAGACGGCGGCGTAGGCCTGGACCGGCTCGGCCGTGAAGAGCCGCACCAGATCCACGGCGGCGGCCCCCAGGAAGCCGCCGGCCCCGAAGGCGACGCCCTGGGCCGCGCCCCAGACGCCCATGCGGGTGCCGCGCTCCCTTGCGTCGCCGCGGCCGGCCAGCGCCATCATCGAGCCGATGGCGGCGACCGCGTAGGCGCCGTTGGCGACCCCCAGCGCGAACACCACCGGGCGCAGGGGCAGGACGTCGCCGCCGGCGGCGAGCGCGAACAGGGCGGCGGCCGAGCCGGCGCAGCCCAGCGCGATCCAGAGCCGCAGGGAGGCCAGCGCAGTGCCGCGCGCCGCCAGCGTCACGCCCGCCACCAGCAGCATCCCGGCGAGCACGCCGCCGTGCTGGAGCCCGGCGAGCTTGGTGGTGGCTCCCGGGCTCATGGCGAAGACCAGCCCGGCATAGGGCTCCAGGATCAGCTCCTGGGCGCTGTAGGCCAGCATCGAGACGAACACGAAGATCGTGAAGGTCCGCGCCAGCGGATCGGCGAGCACCTGGGCCAGCACCGTGAAGAACGGTTTTTTGGCCACTTCGGGCTCGGGCGCCCGGGCGGGCAGGCGTCGCTCGACCCCAACGAGCGCCAGCACGGCGACGCAGAACGCGATCGCCGAGACCGTGCCCGACACGGCGACCAGCCGAAGCCCGGAGAACGGATCCAAAAAGTGCCCGGCGAGCGGCGCCGTCAGGGCGAAGCCCAGGATCATCATCACCCACACGATGGTGGCCGCCGCCCCGCGCCGGGCCGGCGCCACGCCCCCCGACAGCAGCACCAGCAGGGACGTCCCGGCCGCCCCGGCCCCGATCCCGACGCACAGGAACGACAGGGCGGCCAGGGCGAGGCCGAGCACGAGGTCGGTGGCGGCGAGCGCCGTGCCGCAGGCCGCCCCGAACCCGCCGAGGCAGAGCGCGGCCATGCCGCCGACGATCCAGGGGGTCCGGGTCCCGCTCCGGTCGGAGCCGTAGCCCCAGCGCGGGCGCAGGACCTGTGCGCCGTAATGCAGGGTGACCAGGAACCCCGGCACCAGGGCGGGGAGCGCCAGCTCCACCACCATCACCCGGTTCAGCGTCGCGGTCATCAGCACGACGACGCTGCCCAGGGCGGTCTGGACCAGGCCGAGGCGGACGATCTGGGGCCAGCCCAGGCCGTCTTCGGGCGCCGCGCCGCTTTTCCCTCCCCCCTCTGCGGGGGAGGGTGGCCCCCGAAGGGGGTCGGGAGAGGGGCAGCGCGACGCTGGAGGATGTGGCGCGCGACGCGACCTCTCCGGAAACGGCGCTCCCCTCTTGCGGGACTTCGTCCCGGCCCGACCCCTGCTGACGCAGGGGCCACCCTCCCCCGCAGAGGGGGGAGGGAGGGCGCTCGTCATTTTCGGCGTGAACCTTCTGACCGAACGCGAGCAGCCCGTAACCCGGCGCGTGAATCCTTTGGCCATTCACAAGCGGGCACCGGTGCCGCGGACGTCGCGGTGCGGATCCGGTCGGCTGGGCCGCTCGTCCCGCCTCCTGGCCGCCTGCGCGCTCGGCCTGCTGGCCGCCGCCTGCAAGGGCGAGCCGGCCACCACCGGGGGGATCGACCTGTCGGATTACCGGGCGCGCCATCCGATCGTCCTGGCCGACGGCACCCGCAGCCTCGACGTGTTCGCCACCGGGCCCGGCCATCTCGACCCGCGCCAGGCCGGCGACATCGACGCGTTCATGCTGGAATACCGCCGCTACGGCCGTGGCGGGATCCTGATGGAGGTGCCCCAGGGCCTGCCGCCGGCCCAGGCCGATTCCGTCGCGCGCACGGCCTCGACCCTGCTCCGGCGCGGCACCGAGGACGGCGTCGGCGCCCGCGAGATCTTCCAGTCGCCCTATCCGGTCGCGGCGCCGGGCCTGGCCGCCCCGATCCGGCTGAGCTTCCAGCGCATGCAGGCCAAGGTCGCCGACCAGTGCGGATTGTGGCCCCAGGATCTCGGCACCTCGAACTTCGCGTCCGATTACGGCAACCGCCCGAGCTGGAACCTCGGCTGCGCCACCCAGGCCACCCTCGCCGCCCAGGTGGCCGATCCCGTCGACCTGGTGCGCGGCCGGCCGGAGGGCCGGATCGACACGGTCAAGCGCGTCCGGGACATCGGCCAGTTGCGGGAAGGCAAGGATCCGTCAACCACATGGCGGCAAGATGGGACGAACGCCGTCAAGTCCCAAGTCACCAACTAGGACGCACGGTGCGCGCCCCCTGGTCCCCGACGCCGCGACTCGACCACGAACCCGAAAGTGCCGTCATGGCGGACCCGTCCGAGACATCCGAGCGTACGATCGCCCCGGTGCCCCGGATCACGATCCAGGCCTTCTGCGAGACCGGCGAGACCGCCGCGATGATCGAGGGCGCGGCCCTCGACCGGCGCATGCAGAAGGCCCAGGTCAAGGTCCGGATGGGCGGCGGTGCCGCCGCGATCGAAGCCTACCGGCACGCGCCGACCCCCAACGTCGTCGTCATCGAGACGCAGGGCGTGCGCTCGAAGCCGGTCGAGTGCCTGGATGCCCTGGCCGAGGTCTGCGACGAGGGCACCCGCGTGCTGGTGATCGGCCACGTCAACGACGTGACCCTGTACCGGCAACTGATCCAGCGCGGCGTCTCCGACTACCTGATGGCGCCGGTGGACCCGCTGACCCTGATCGCGGCGATCTCCGACCTGTTCACGGCGCCGGGCGTCAAGCCGGTGGGCCGCACGGTGGCGGTCTACGGCGTCAAGGGCGGCATCGGCGCCTCCACGGTGGCGCACAACTTCGCCTGGTCGGTGGCCCGCAACCAGGGCGTCCAGACGGTGATCGCCGACCTCGACATCGCCTTCGGCACCGCCTCGCTCAACTTCAACCAGGACCCGCCGCAGGGCATCGCCGAGGCGGTGTTCGCCCCCGAGCGCCTGGATTCGGCCCTGGTCGAGCGGCTGCTGTCGAAGTGCAGCGACAACCTGAGCCTGCTCTCGGCGCCGGCGAGCCTCGACCGGACCATCGACCTGTCCGAGCCGGCCTTCGATTCCCTGATCGAGTACCTGCGCGCCAGCGTGCCCTGCGTGGTCCTCGACATCCCGCACCAGTGGAACGCGTGGTCGAAGCGCGTGCTCACCGCGGCCGACGAGATCCTGATCGTGGCCGGGCCCGACCTCGCCTGCCTGCGCAACGCCAAGAACCTGCTCGGGGCGCTCAAGCACGGCCGCCCGAACGACCAGCCGCCCCGGATCCTGCTCAACGGCTTCGGCATGGCCAAGCGGCCGGAGATCGGCGCGGCCGAGTTCGCCAAGGCCCTGGACGCGCCGATCGCGGCCACGATCCCGTTCGAGCCGACCCTGTTCGGCACCGCCGCCAACAACGGCCAGATGATCGCCGAGATCCAGGCCGGCTCGAAGGTGGCGGAGCTGTTCAACGACCTGGCGGCGGTCACCCTCGGGCGACCCGAGACCCGGCGCAGCAAGACGAGCCTGCTGGAGCCGCTGCTGGCCAAGCTCGCCGGCCGCAAGGCCTCGTGATGGGCGCGCCCGTCGCCGGGACGATGCCACACGCGGGCGCCTTGGATCTGACCCATGTTCGGTAGGCGACAAACCGGGGCCGCCCCGACGGCACCCGCACCGGTCCCGCAGGCGCGGGCCGCCGTTCCGACGGCGCCGGTGCTGCGCGATTCCGCCCCGGCGCCCAAGCCGCCGCCCAAGCCCGCCGCCCCCGTGGTGGTCGAGAACCCGCGCTCCGAGGACTATTACCGGACCAAGAGCCTGATCTTCGGCGCCCTGATCGAGGCGATCGACCTCACGCAGCTCTCCCGCCTCGACGCCGAGACCGCCCGGGAGGAGATCCGCGACATCGTCACGGAGATCATCGGGCTCAAGAACATCGTCCTGTCGATCGCCGAGCAGGAAGAACTGCTCGACGACATCTGCAACGACGTGCTCGGGTACGGTCCGCTGGAGCCGCTGCTCGCCCGCGACGACATCGCCGACATCATGGTCAACGGCGCCAACCGGACCTTCATCGAGGTCGACGGCAAGATCCAGCTGACCAATGTCCGCTTCCGCGACAACCAGCAGCTGATGAACATCTGCCAGCGCATCGTCAGCCAGGTCGGCCGCCGGGTCGACGACGCCTCGCCGATCTGCGACGCGCGCCTGCCGGACGGCTCCCGCGTCAACGTCATCGCACCGCCGCTGTCCATCGACGGACCGGCGCTCACGATCCGCAAGTTCAAGAAGGACAAGCTGACCCTCGAACAGCTCGTGCGCTTCGGGGCGATCTCCCCGGAGGGCGCCGAGGTCCTGAAGATCATCGGACAGTCGCGCTGCAACGTGGTCATCTCGGGCGGCACCGGCTCGGGCAAGACCACCCTGCTGAACTGCCTCACGGCCTTCATCGAGCACGACGAGCGGGTCATCACCTGCGAGGACGCGGCCGAATTGCAGCTCCAGCAGCCCCACGTCGTCCGCCTGGAGACGCGCCCGCCCAACATGGAGGGCCAGGGGCAGGTCACCATGCGCGACCTCGTCAAGAACTGCCTGCGCATGCGGCCCGAGCGGATCATCGTCGGCGAGGTCCGCGGCCCCGAGGCGTTCGACCTGCTGCAGGCGATGAACACCGGCCATGACGGCTCGATGGGCACGCTCCACGCCAACAGCCCGCGCGAGTGCCTGTCGCGCATCGAGTCGATGATCTCGATGGGCGGGTTCACGCTGCCGTCGAAGACCCTGCGCGAGATGATCTGCGGCTCGATCGACGTGGTGATCCAGGCCATGCGCCTGCGCGACGGCTCCCGCCGCATCACCCACATCACCGAGGTGCTGGGGATGGAGGGCGACGTCATCACCACGCAGGACATCTTCCTCTACGACATCGTCGGCGAGGACCCGAACGGCAAGCTGATCGGGCGCCATCGCTCCACCGGCGTCGGCCGGCCGAAATTCTGGGAGCGCGCCCGCTACTACGGGCTCGACCGTCGGCTCGGCGAGGCGCTCGACGCCGCCGAGATCGTCGACGGGGCGTGACCATGGCGGATTCGTCCCAGCTCCCGCTCGCCGCCGGCCTGATCGGCATCGCCGTGGCCGCCGTGGCCTACGTCGCGGTGCTCCCGCTGCTCGGCGGCCAGCGGCGGGCGAGCAAGCGCCTGAAGTCGATCGGCGTCACGGCCTCCGGTGCGGCGGTGCGCGGGGTCGCGGTCAACCGGCGGGAGCAGGTCGCCAAGACGCTGAGCGAGATCGAGGCGAAGGCCAAGAACGCCAACAAGGCGACGCTGGAGCTGAAGCTCGCCCGCGCCGGCCTGAGCTGGACCAAGCGGACCTTCTACACGGTCTCGGGGGCCAGCGCCGCGATCCTCGGCCTGCTGGTGTTCATCGTCACCGACAGCCCGGTGGCGGCGGCCGGCGCCGCCTTCGCGGGGGGCTTCGGCGTGCCCGCCTGGCTGCTGCGCCACCTGCGGCTCCGGCGCATCGCGAAGTTCAACAAGGAGCTGCCCAACGCGGTGGACGTGGTGGTGCGCGGCATCCGCACCGGCATCCCGGTGGGCGACTGCTTCCGCATGGTCTCGCGCGAGGCCGAGGAGCCGGTGCGCAGCGAGTTCCGGACGGTGATCGAGACCCAGGCGATGGGGCTCTCGCTGGGCGAGGCGGTCTCGCGCCTGTTCGAGCGGGTGCCGACCGCGGAGGTCAACTTCTTCGCGATCGTGATCAACATCCAGCAGCAATCGGGCGGCAACCTGTCGGAGGCGCTGAACAACCTCTCGGTGGTGCTGCGCGACCGGGCCAAGATGCGCGGCAAGGTCCAGGCGATGAGCATGGAGGCCAAGGCCTCGGCCTCGATCATCGCGTGCCTACCCTTCGCGGTGGCGGGCATCACCACGCTGACGAGCCCGGACTACATCTCGCTGCTCTGGACGACGGATGTCGGCACGATCGCGCTGGTGGGGGCGGCGATCTGGATGTCGATCGGCGTCTTCACGATCAAGAAGATGATCGCCTTCGACTTCTGAGGGGGGTTTGCAGAAGTGCCGTGTGGTTTTGCGAAACCTGCGATTCCTCAAAGCCCTGAGCGGGCGAAGCGCCGGCCTTCCGACGCAAGTCCGCTAAGGGCATCGCCCCGAAACGTGGTCGCCGACTTTCGGGATGCGGCGCGGCAGAATCCCAAGCAAACGGATCCCGGTCCATGATCGACGCCATCGCGGAGAAGCTGTTCGATCCCCGCTTCATGGGCACGCTGCTGACCGCGGTCGCGGCGGGCGCGACCGCCTTCGCGGTGGTGCAGCCCTTCTTCGAGTCGGACAAGCTCGCCAAGCGGATGAAGATCGTCAGCGACGAGCGCGAACTCATCCGGCGGCGGGAGCGCCAGGCGGACCGGGCCCGGCCGAACGACCGGGCGACCCTGCGCGTGGCGCCCAAGGCCTACATGAAGTCCATCGTCGACCGGTACCAGCTGCACCGCTGGCTCGGCACCGATACGGCCAAGCGCAAGCTGATGATGGCGGGTTATCGCGGCCAGGGCGCCGAGACGACGTTCCTGTTCTTCCGCCTGATCGTCCCGGTGGCCTCGGTGATCGCGGCCGTGTTCTACCTGTTCGTGCTCGAGGCCATCGACGCCACCTACCTGATGCGGATCGGGATGGTGATCGGCGCGGCCTATATCGGCATCAAGGCGCCGGAGCTGTTCCTGGTCAACACCGCCAAGAAGCGGCAGGCCGAGATCAAGCGGGCCTGGCCGGACGCCCTCGACCTGACGCTGATCTGCGTCGAGTCCGGAATGGCGGTCGAGAACGCATTCCGGAAGGTCAGCACCGAGATCGCCACGTCCTCGGTGGTGCTGGCCGAGGAGCTGGCCCTGATGACGGCCGAGATGTCGTTCCTGCCCGACCGGCGGCAGGCCTACGAGAACCTGTCGCTGCGCACCGGGCTGGAGCCGGTCAAGTCGGTCGCGACCGCGCTGATCCAGGCCGAGCGCTACGGCACGCCGATCGGCCAGGCGCTCCGGGTGCTGAGCCAGGAGAGCCGCGACCAGCGCATGAACGACGCGGAGAAGAAGGCGGCCAGCCTGCCACCCAAGCTGACCGTGCCGATGATCCTGTTCTTCCTACCGGTGCTGTTCGTCGTCATCATCACACCGGCCGTCATCCAGGTCATGCGGACGCAGTGACGGCCGAGGGGTCGGGCGCTCAGCGGATACGGCCGGGACGGGTCGGCTCGAACACGATGCGCCGGTGGAACGCGCACCAGCTCTTGCCGTCGGAGACCGGCGCGCCGCAGCAGACGGCGCGGTCGTTCGGCTCGCCGATGATGTACTTGCACACGAAGGCACCGGATTGCGCGAAAGGCACGCGCAGGTCCGCCGACGGCTCCTGGACGCCCTCGGCATCACCGATCTGAGACATGCGGACGAGTTGATTCATGGCGGTGATCGGCTCAATAAGCAGGCTGCACGGTCGGCGCGTACGCCTCGGCAGTGAGGGAGGGTTGAACGCCCTGCCTTCAGGCGGCGGCCCCGTCTCGCGTGTCCGGGACTGGCGTCTCGCGGAACGGCATCGGGGGCGACCCGCCCGAGCCGGCCTCGACGGCTGGCGCGGTGAGCGTCATCGTGTTGTCGTAACTGGGGTTACAACGATTGAAAACAAGACCAGCGTGCATTCGCTGCATCGGACCACGGTGCGGGGTGCGTAGCTGGCCGCGGGATTGCGGCCCCGCGCCGGTCCGCCCGGGGGCCTGACGAAACCGCCCGACCGCGAAGTCCCCGGCCGGCGACCGGGCGTGCAACAGGGTCCAGCCTGTGGTTTGGTGGGCGCTCGCGCGAACCAAAGCCGGATAGTGGATTATGGCCCACCCGCCCC
>NZ_VRVG01000136.1:0-14646 GCF_008040085.1 Methylobacterium sp. WL7
GGGCAATGTCGGGCGGCGGGGCGGCGGGATTGTGAGCCGCCGCGCGGCTGGTCCCGTGCCGGATTCCGGATCAGGTTCCGCTGCGCTCCATCCGCCTGGGAAAGGGGCTGTGGTGCATGCTGGAACACGCCGCCCCCTTGCCGGACGCCTGGAACGTCAGTGGGCGGCGATTTGGGACCCAGCACAAGACCTGCCGCGCAGCGGCTCCCCATCGCCACGAACTGGAAACCCGGCCATCCGATCCGATCCTGAGACCGTTCGTCCGCGGAACGGGAGCAGATTGGAACGGTTATCGACAGGACCGGCGACGCGGCATCCTGGCGGCACCTGCGCGCCGCCGCCCGTTGCCGCCCCTGACCGATCCGTTTCCCGCCCGGCCCCGCGGCCGGCCCAGATCGTGGACGACAGCATGCTTCTCGAACACAGTCCGCCGGTGCGGGCCGATACCGGCCTCGCCATCACCCTCACGATCAACGGGCAGCGGCGCGAGCTCACGGTCACGCCCTGGACCACCCTTCTCGACCTGCTGCGCGAAAAACTCGATCTCACGGGCACCAAGAAGGGCTGCGACCACGGGCAGTGCGGCGCCTGCACGGTGCTGGTCAACGGCACCCGGGTGAACGCCTGCCTGACGCTGGCGGTGATGAAGGACGGCGCCGAGATCACCACCGTCGAGGGTCTCGCCGGGCTCGGCGACCGCGGCGGCAGCAACGCGCTGCACCCGATCCAGGAGGCGTTCATCGAGCACGACGCCTTCCAGTGCGGCTACTGCACCCCCGGCCAGCTCTGCTCCTCGGTCGGGATGATGAACGAGGGCCACGCCCACAGCCGTGAGGAGATCCGCGAAGCGATGAGCGGCAACATCTGCCGCTGCGGCGCCTACACCAACATCGTCGATGCCATCGAGGACGTGATGCAGGGAGCCGCTCGATGAACCGCTTCGATTACGTCCGCGCCGGCACGGTGGCGGAGGCGGTCCAGGCCTACGGGGCGGGCGCGCGGTTCATCGCGGGCGGCACCAACCTGATCGACCTGATGAAGTACGATGTCGAGAAGCCGGGCCGGCTGATCGACATCACCCGCCTGCCGCTGGACGCCATCGAGGCCCACGAAAACGGCCTGCGGCTCGGGGCGCTCGCGACCAACGCCAAGGTCGCCTACGACGACCGGGTCACGGCGCAATATCCGCTGCTGCGCAATGCCATCCTGGCCGGCGCCTCGGCGCAGCTGCGCAACGCCGCCTCCACGGGCGGCAACCTGCTGCAGCGGACCCGCTGCTACTATTTCTACGACACCGCCACGCCCTGCAACAAGCGCGAGCCCGGCTCCGGCTGCCCGGCGATCGGCGGCGTCAACCGTATCCACGCGATCTTCGGGGCCAGTGAGTCCTGCATCGCCACCCACCCGTCCGACATGTGCGTTGCCCTGGCGGCACTGGAGGCCACGGTCCGGGTGAGCGGGCCGCAGGGCGAGCGCACGATCCCGTTCGCGGATTTCCACCGGCTGCCCGGCGATAGCCCCGAGATCGACACCAACCTCGCCCCCGGCGAGATCGTCGTCTCGGTCGATCTGCCCGCGAGCAAGTTCCCGCAGCACTACACCTACCTGAAGCTGCGCGACCGCCTGTCCTACGCCTTCGCGTTGGTCTCGGTGGCGGCGGGCGTCGAACTCGACGGCGACACGATCAAGACCGCCCGGCTGGCGCTCGGCGGCGTCGCCCACAAGCCCTGGCGCAACCGCGAGGCCGAGGCGCTGCTCGAGGGCAAGCCCGCCACCCGGGAGAGCTTCCAGCAGGCGGCCGACCTCATCGTGTCCGAGGCCAAGCCGCAATCGGCCAACGGCTTCAAGATCGAACTCGCCCGGCGCGCCATCGTGCGCGGCCTCGAACAGGCCGCTGCCGGCACGCCCCAGTCGCTCAGCGACAAGCGCATCCAGTAGGCACCCCGATGACCCAGACCTTCAGCACGACCGGCCACGATACCTTCGTCGGCAGCCCGCGCAGCCGCATCGACGGACCCGCCAAGGTCACCGGCCTCGCAAAATACGCCAGCGAGTTCGCCGCCCCGGACCTCGCCTACGGCACCGTCGTGTCGAGCGCCATCGCCAAGGGGCGGATCGCGGCGATCGACTCCGCCGAAGCCGAGGCGGTGCCGGGCGTCCTCACGGTGATCACCCACGAGAACCGGCCGCGCACCGCGTGGCGGGACAAGAACTTCCAGGACGCGGTGGCGCCCCCCGGCTCGCCGTTCCGCGCCCTCTACGACGACCTGATCCTGTTCAGCGGCCAGCCGGTCGCCCTGGTGGTGGCCGAGGATTTCGAGACCGCCCGCTACGCGGCCTCGCTGGTCCGGGTCCGCTACGAGGCCCAGGAACCCGTCACCGACATCAAGGCCGCGCGCGGCGACGCCTACGATCCGCCCTACAAGCGCGAGGGCATCAAGCCGCCGCCGGAGCCGTGGGGCGACGCCGACCAGGCCTTCGGCAGCGCGCCGATCCGCGTGCAGGGCGCCTATACGCTGGCCAACGAGCACCACAACCCGATGGAGCCGCACGCCACCACGGTGGTGGTCGAGGAGGACGGGACCTACACGGTCTACGACAAGATCCAGGGCGTCTCGAACAGCCACCAGTATCTCGCCAACGTGTTCGGCCTGAAGCCCGATCAGGTCCGGGTGCTCAACCCCTATCTCGGCGGTGGCTTCGGCTCCGGCCTGCGCCCGCAATACCAGGCGTTCCTGGCGATGCTGGCCGCCCAGGAGTTGAAGCGCTCGGTCCGGGTGACCCTGACCCGCGACCAGATGTGGTCCTTCACCTATCGGGGCGAGGCGCTGCAGACCGTCTCCCTCGGTGCCGAGGCGGACGGGACCCTGACGGCGCTCCGGCACGATGCCGTGCAGGGGACCTCCCACTACGAGGATTACCAGGAGGTCGTCGTCAACTGGTCGGGCGTGCTCTACCGCTGCGATAACGTCGCCCTGACCTACCGGATCGCCAAGCTCGACACCGCCACCCCGGGCGACATGCGCGCGCCGGGCGCCGTCACCGGCGTCTTCGCCATCGAGACCGCCATGGACGAGCTCGCCTACGCGACCGGGATGGACCCGATCGCGCTGCGGCTGAAGAACTACGCGGAGTCGGACGCCACCGCCGAGGGCAAGCCGTTCGGCTCCAAGGAGCTGAAGGCCTGCTTCACGCAGGGCGCGGAGCGCTTCGGCTGGTCGAAGCGCAGCCCCGAACCCCGCTCCATGCGCGAGGGCCGCGAGCTGGTCGGCTGGGGCGTCGCCACGGGCGTCTGGGAATCGATGATGATGCAGTCGAGCGCCATCGCGACGCTCACCGCCGACGGCCGGCTGACGGTGGGCAACTCCACCGGCGACATCGGCACCGGCACCTACACGATCCTGACCCAGATCGCCGCCGACACCTTGGGCCTGCCCATGGAATCGGTCACCACCAAGCTCGGCGACACGCGCCTGCCCGAGGCGCCGGTCGCCGGCGGCTCCTGGACGGCGGCCTCCTCCGGCACCGCCGTGATGAAGGCCTGCCGTAACGTCGGCGAGCAGGTGTTCAAGCTGGCCCGCGGGCTGGAGAACTCACCGCTCGCCAATGTCGACGTCGACCGGGCCGTGTTCTCGGACGGCCGCATCGCGGTGGCGGGCGATCCCGGCCGCAGCGTCTCGATGGTCGAGGTGATGCGGGCTGCCGGCGTCGACAAGCTCGAGGCGGTCGAGCAGGCGGGTCCCGACAAGGACTTCAACGACACCTACCAGGCCTACACCCACGGGGCGATCTTCGTGGAGGTGAAAGTCGACGAGGAGCTGGGCCAGGTCCGGCTCACCCGGGTGGTCTCGGCGATCGCGGCCGGCAAGATCCTGAACCCGAAGACCGCGCGCAGCCAGATCCTGGGCGGCGTGGTGATGGGGATCGGTTCGGCCCTCGAAGAGGAGTCGATGCTCGACCACCGCTTCGGCCGGTTCATGAACCACAACCTCGGCGAGTATCACGTGCCGGTCCACGCCGACATCCAGGACATCGACGTGATTTTCGTGGACGAGGAGGACAAGGCCAACCCGCTCGGCGTGAAGGGGCTCGGCGAGATCGGCATCGTCGGCACCGCGGCGGCCATCACCAACGCGGTGTTCCACGCGACCGGCAAGCGCGTGCGCGACCTTCCGATCACAATCGACAAGCTGCTGTGACCGGGGACAGCCGATGTTTCCCGTGAAACATCGGCTGCTTTTTTAACCAGGAGGCCGGCCGCATACGCTGCGCGGCCGGCCTTTTTTATGCCTGCAGCTTTGCAGTACGTCTTGGCATTCAGAGCGTCATCGACGCGACCGTCCGCGGTGCCCGACGTTTACGTCGTATTGACAACGTAGGTACGCGCTCGCAGCTTTCGCGTATGTCGAAAGTCCGCGCGACCATCGCCGAACCCTCCGATGCTCTGCCGATGGCTCCGAGTGAGACCAAGGGCAGCATCAATCTGCGGATCGAGGCCGGGACCCGCCAACTCATCGATGATGCGGCGGCGATCCTGGGCAAGACGCGCACGGAGTTCATGGTCGAGAGCGCCCGGCGACAGGCAGTCGACGTCCTGCTGGACCAGCGGCTGTACGCGCTCGAACCCGAGGGCCACGACGCCTTCTTGCACGCGCTCGACCAGCCACCGCCGCCGGGTCCGAAGCTGACGGCGCTGATGCGGCGCGTTCCGGCCTGGCGGAGGTGACGGGCACGCCGAAGGGTGCCGAGCCGATCCTGTCGGCGCCCGAGCCTCTGACGGCAGGGCACGACGTGTCGGGCTTCGATTGCGGCGAGCCCGCGTTGAACGACTGGCTGCGCCATCGGGCCTTGAAGAACGAGAGCCGGTTCTCCCGCACCTACGTCGTCTGTCGGGGCAAACAGGTCGTGGCCTATGTCGGCATCGCTGCGGGCTCCGTGGAACGCGTGGCCGCTCCGGGCAGGCTTCGCCGAAACGCGCCGGATGTGGTTCCGGTCTCGGTGATCGGCCGGCTTGCCGTCAGCCGTGATCATGCCGGTCGGGGGCTCGGCACCGATCTGCTGGCCGACGCGCTGCGGCGGATCGCGCTGGCCTCGCGCAGCATCGGGATCGGCGCAGTGATGGTTCACGCCAAGGACGAGGCGGCCAAGCGCTTCTATCTGCGCTGCGCGGAGTTCGTCGCCTATCCCGAGGACAGCCGCACCCTGTTCCTTCCGATCGAGACCGTGGTCGCGTCCTTCGGAGACCCCGAGGATCTCTAGGCCCGCCTGCGCGCGAGGACCCCATGAACCACCTCCTGCAATCCTGGCGCTTCTGGGCGCTCGCCGCCGCCGGCTTCGCGGCGATGACCGCGATCCTCGCCAAGGTCGGGGTCGCGGGCGTGCAGTCGGATGTCGCGACCTTCGTGCGCACCCTGGTGATCGTCGCCTTCGCGGGCGCGATCGTGGTCGGCTCCGGCCAGACCGGGGGGCTCGTGCAGATCTCCGGCCGCAGCCTGGTCTTCCTGGTCCTGTCGGGGCTCGCCACCGGGGCGTCGTGGCTGTGCTACTTCCGGGCGCTGTCGCTGGGCGATGCCGCCCGGGTCGCGCCGCTGGACAAGCTCAGCGTCGTGCTGGTCGCGATCCTGGGCGCCAGCCTGCTGGGCGAGACCCTGAGCCTCGCGGCCTGGGCCGGGGTCGGGCTGATCGCCGCCGGGGCTGCCCTGGTCGCCTCGGGCTGGTGATCGTCACGCGGTCGATGAGCGCCAGCGCACCGATCCGTTTACCCGTCGGGCGCATCCTGGCGGTCTCTTGCGAAGGAGACCTCCCATGGAATCGGTCTATCGCGGCTTCGAGACCTCGCTGCTCGGTCTCGCCCTCTGTCTCGGTCTCGCCGCCTGCCTGACGCTCGGCACCACGCCGATGCCGGGCGACGGCTTCGCCGTCACCCTGCCGATGGTCTCCGTGACCCTCGCGGGCCCCTGATCCGGGCGCCGTTACGCGGCACTCCGGGTCGCGCGGAACATGAAGCCGCGCGCCGTGTCGTCCATCTCGGCCTTGAAGGCGTGCTTGTCCTTCAGCGCCTGCGCGGCCGCGGCGGCCGGGCGAGCGCCGATCGCGTCGAGGTGGCGCTTGACGTGGGGCAGGCCCGCGAAGGCGTCCTCGCCCAGCACGAACGGCACCATCCGGGCCCAGCCCCACACCGCCATGTCGACGATCGTGTAGGTCTCGCCCAGCACGTAGGGGCGGTCCGCGAGCCGCTGGTTCAGGATCTCCCAGTGGCGGCGCGCCTCGAAGGCGTAGCGCTCGGTGGCGTAGGGGCCGCCATCGGGGGCGAAGTGGCGGAAGTGGACGCACTGGCCGGAGAACGGCCCGATGCCGGTGGCCACGAACATCAGCCAGGACAGCATCTCGCCCCGGGCCGCCTCGCCCTCGGGCAGGAACCGGCCGGTCTTGCCCGCGAGGTAGAGCAGGATCGCGTTCGAATCGAACACCGTCACGTCGCCGTCGACGATGGTGGGCACCTTCCCGTTCGGGTTGAGCGCCGTGTAGGCGGGCTCGAACTGCTCGCCCTTGCGCGTATCCACCGGGACCGGCTCGTAGGGCAGGCCCAGCTCCTCCAGGCAGAGGGCGACCTTCATGGGGTTGGGGCTGAGATTGTAGAAGAATCGAATCACGGCGCTCTCCTTGACACGGCGTCCCGAACGGCCGTCGGCGGTCCTCGGAACACGGCGATGCCAACCAAAACCGTCGCTCGCCCCTCCGGGATACCCGATCCGGCGCGACGGACGCGCGACGGTCGTCCCGGAGCGCGGCCGGCGCAAGCCGCGGCGATGCGGGGCGGCTATTCCACCACGATCTTGTAGCTGCTGCCGGGTACCAGGGCGGCGGCGCGCTCCAGGCCGTTGAGGACCAGGAACCGGTCGAGCGCCCGGTCCGGCACCGCCATGCGGCGGGCCAGCTCCTCCGCGCTGGTCGAGCCGGCCTGGACCACCTGCAGCCGCAGGGGGCGCAGCACCGCCTCCTCGGGGGGGACCGCCGCGAGGCTGGCGATCCAGGGACGGAAGGCGGGGTCCGGGTCGGTGGCGCCCTTGGCGGCCATGATCATCCGGACGGTCGTGTCGCCGATCCGGATCGCCGCCAGCCGGAAGGTCCAGTCCTTGCCCCGCGACAGCGCCAGGGCCGCCGGGTGGCCGCCGACCTCGCGGGTCTCGAATCCGGCCGGATCGAGGGCGTCGTTCCAGCTGCCCTTGAGGGCCGCGTCGAGGGCCTGGCCGTCCTTCGCCTCGATCTGGTCGAACAGCAGGCGCCGGTTGCCGTCCGGGGTGGTGCCGAGCACCGCCGAGCGGGTGTTCTCCAGGACGAACCCCGCCGGCACGTCGAACGCGATGCCGAGCCCCGGATGGACGAAGCGGTGGCCGCGCACCGCGCCGTCGCGCGGGTTGTCGCCGTACGGCAGCCCGTCCAGGGCGGCGAGGTAGGCGGCGCGGTCGTCGGCTCCGATCCCCGGGGCCCCGATCCGGCGCGCCGCCCGGGTGACCTGGGTGATGCGCTCGGCGGTGCCCGGGTGGGTCGCCAGCATGTCGGGCTCGCCCCCGGGGCCGGTGCCGGCCTTCAGGGCGGTGGAGCGGCTGAGCGCGGTGAGGAAGCGGCCGGCCGCGAACGGATCGTAGCCGGCCTTGGCCAGCGTGCGCACCCCGGTGGCGTCCGCCTCCAGTTCCTGCTCGCGGGAGAAGCGGGCGAGCGCGAAGCGGGACTGGTGCTGCAGCTGCGCGCCGGTATCGGGATCGTTCAGGACGTCGGCCACCACCCGGCTGACCAGGGCCGAGCGCAGTTCCAGCTCGCTCCGGGCGGTCGCGTGGTTGAGGGTCACGTGCGCCATCTCGTGGGCCAGCACGGCCGCCGCCTCGGAGGTGTCGCTCGCCAGCGCCACCAGCCCGCGGGTGACGTAGAGCCGCCCGTTCGGCAGCGCGAAGGCGTTGACCACGGGCGAATCGAGCAGCGTCACCGCGTAGGTCTGGTCCGGCCGCTCGCTCGCCTTCACGAGACGGTCCGTGACCTCGGTGAGCATCCGCATCACGTTGGGGGCCCGCACCTCGCCCCCGAACGAGGCCACGAGCTTGAGGTGGTCCGCGTCGGCGGCGCGCTCGCGCCCGGTGGTGCGCGGGGCCTCGGCGGGCACCCGGACCACGGCCGGCACCACCGGGCCGGCGGCCTGGTCGGCCACGCAGGCGCCGAGGGCGGCCAGCGCCGCCAAGCCGGCACAGGCCGTCGCGACGCCGCGCAGGCGCCGCCCCGCCACCCGAAATCGCTCCGTGATCCCGCCCATCGCGATCAGCGCCGCAGCTCCCGTTCCCCCACCGGCTCGGCCTCGCGCCGGTCCGGTTCGCCCAGAACCTCGATGGCGTCGGCGGTAGCCTCCAGGGTCGGGCCGCGCCAGACCTCCAGGATGCCGCGGACCCGCACGCGCCGGCCTTCGAGCGATGCCGCACTCAAACCACGGGCACGCATCATTCGCCAAGTGCGTTTCGGTACCATGACCGTGAGCCCGTCCGCGCCGCGGGCCACGAAGTCGAGATAGGTGCGGGCGCTCCGCTCGCCGACATGGCCGATCCGGCCCTCCACCACGGCGAAGCGCCCCGCCAGCGCCCGGAGCGCCGGGCCGTCCGCGGCTTGCAGGACCGGGGCGCGCCACAGGCCGCGCTTCCCGTCCCGGGCGCCAGCCTCCACCGCGCGCAGGGCCGGGCGGCACAGCACCTCGCGCTCGTTCGCGTCCGCGACGGCGAGCCCGGCCCCGATCAGGCCGCCCGCGAGATCGATGTCGCCATCCGGGACTCGGCTATCCGCGATCTCGATGTCGGCCCGTTCCCGGCCCCAGCGGTCGGGCGGTCCACGCGGGACCACGATCAGGGCCAGTCCCCGCCGGGCGTCCAGCCAGGCGCGCGCCGCTTCCGCGGCGTCCGGGGCGTCCGGCCAGCGCAGCGAATCGAGCACCGCCCGGGCGCCGGAGCCGAGGAGGACCTCGCCCCGCACCCCGATCCCGTCGAGGGTCTCGGCGCGGGCCGGCCCCGGGCGGCAATCGCCGGAATCCGGGCCCGCGGCGCCGGCCGGCCCGGCAAGGCCCGAGGCCGCCAGCACCAGAGCTGCCGCCCGGCACCGTCGCCACCCCGCCGTCGTCCGGATCATCGACCGCCTCCCGGATCGCTCATGCTGCCGGATCGACCATGCCCCGGAACGCCGGCGCACGCACCGCGCGGTTGGCCTGTCCGGGCGTTGATGCTATGGGAATCGCGGTCGTCTCCGTAGCTCAGCTGGACAGAGCACAGGTTTCCTAAACGGTCACAATTGGGCGTCGCGCCGGGAAACCACGCGACGGATCCGCTCAAAGTCGGGGAAAGCTTCCGGCGCCGGGACACCGGCGTCCTGCCGATCCCGAGCCAAGCCCGCCCGGCGCACACGCGTCGGCGGGAAGGTGTAGAGACTAGACGGGCGGCACCTAACGGCCGGGCGCGAGCGCCGGCCCACGGTGAAGGGATAGTCCAGGCCACGAACGCGGCTCTCCGGGGGCGCGGCGGCGAAAGCCGAAGTGGTATGAAACCTGGGGTCGCAGGTTCGAGCCCTGCCGGGGACACCAGAATCCAGGTTGCGGACGTGTGTCCGGCGCTGAGCGAAAACGTTTACCGCGATCGTCGCCTGCCGGTGACACGGACTCGCTATGCGGTTAAGCTTCGCCGCCCGAAAATCGCGGCAGGAGTGGGCAAGTTCTACATGGCGGGTCAGAAAACCGATCAGCGTGACGTGTATGTCGGTCAACGCATCGCCGAGCAGCGCCGGAAGGCGTCGCTGACGCAGCGCCGCGTCGCGCAGAGTTTCGGGATGTCGGCGGCGCAGTTGCAGAAGTACGAGAAGGGCACCAACCGGATCAGCGCCGTCCATCTCGACATCTTCTCCCGGATGACCGGGGTGCCGATGGACTACTTCTTCAAGGGCATGCCGCGGAACGACGACTTCACGGCGCCGGGCTTCTCCGAGCCGGAGCAGGCCCCCCTGAGCGAGGGCGGCGGCCTCCAGGGCCTGGCCGAGATCGTCGGGCGCCACATCACCGATCATTTCAGCGAGGAAGCCCGCCGGGACGTCGCCGCCGCGATCCGCGCGCTGGACCACAAGCTCAACGGCTGATTGCTGAGCCGTCGAAGAAACGGGCGTTTTTTCACCCGTTTCGTACGTTATAGCGGATCTGTTCGGCGATCCGCCTTGACCGCCCCCTGACCCGGTGCGAGAACCCCGACCCCATAAGGGTCGAACGCCGCGATCGCGACGGCGTACCCGTGATCGGGATCCGTCCAGATGCCGCGTTCCAACTACCTGTTCACCAGTGAGTCGGTCTCCGAGGGCCATCCCGACAAGGTCAGCGACCGCATCTCCGATACGGTGGTGGACGCCTACATCGCGGCGATGCCGGAGGCCCGGCTCGGAGTCGAGACCCTGACCACCACGAACCGCGTCGTCATCGCGGGCGAGGTGCGCGGCCCGGATTCGGTGACCTTCGAGAACCTCGAGGAGCTGACCCGCCAGGCCGTGAAGGACATCGGCTACGAGCAGGACGGCTTCCACTGGAAGAACAACGAGGTCGCGATCTACCTCCACGCCCAGTCCGCCGACATCGCCCAGGGCGTCGACGCGGCCGGCAACAAGGACGAGGGCGCGGGCGACCAGGGCATCATGTTCGGCTACGCCGCCGACGAGACCCCGGAGCTGATGCCGGCGCCGCTGTTCTACGCCCACAAGATCCTCAAGGACCTCGCCGACGCCCGCAAGAAGGGCGAGGGCGATGCCGGCAAGCTCGGCCCCGACGCCAAGAGCCAGGTCACGGTCCGCTACGAGAACGGCCGACCGGTGGAGGCGACCCAGATCGTGCTCTCCACCCAGCACCTCGACGAGTCCCTGGATTCGGCGGACGTGCGCGCCATCGTCGAGCCCTACATCCGGGCCGCCCTGCCGCAGGGCTGGGTCAACGAGGGCACCGTCTGGCACGTCAACCCGACCGGCAAGTTCGTGATCGGCGGTCCGGACGGCGATTGCGGCCTCACCGGCCGCAAGATCATCGTCGACACCTACGGCGGCGCGGCCCCGCACGGCGGCGGCGCCTTCTCGGGCAAGGATCCGACCAAGGTCGACCGCTCGGCGGCCTATGCGGCCCGCTACCTCGCCAAGAACGTGGTCGCGGCCGGGCTGGCGCGGCGCGCCACGATCCAGCTCGCCTACGCGATCGGCGTCTCCAGGCCGCTGTCGATCTACGTCGACCTGCACGGCACCGGCCAGGTCGACGAGGCCAAGCTCGAATCCGTCCTGATGGACGCCATGGACCTGTCGCCCCGCGGCATCCGCACGGCGCTCGGCCTGAACAAGCCGATCTACGCCCGCACCGCGGCCTACGGCCATTTCGGCCGCGCCCCCGAGGCCGATGGCGGCTTCTCGTGGGAGCGCACCGACCTCGCCCAGAAGCTGAAGTCGGCCCTGTCGTAAGGCGCGGCCCCCGCGCCAGCGCCGTACCGCCCGCCAGCGCGCCGTCCCCCATCCGGGACGGCGCGCTGGCGTTTTCGTGAGTCCCGGTTTCGAAAGGTCTTGGACCTTTCGCGGGTCCAGGGCAGAGCCCTGCTGCGGGGTCGCGAGCCCCTGGAACCCCGTCCCCGCCCGGTGCGCGGACGCCGCGTTGGTAAGCGATGTCTGACCTGAACGGACGGCCCGGTCACGAGGCCGACGAGCCGGAGCGCGCCTTCTTCGGACGGCGCAAGGGCAAGCGCCTGCGCGGCCTGCAGGAGCGGCGCCTCGCCGAGCTTCTGCCGGCGCTCCGCGTCGATCTCCCGCCGGACGATGGCCCGCTCGATCCGCGCACGCTGTTCCCGGCCCTCGGCGGCGGGCCCGAGGCGGTCTGGCTGGAGATCGGCTTCGGCGGCGGCGAGCACCTCGCCGCCCAGGCCGAGGCGCATCCCGGGATCGGGATCATCGGCGCGGAGCCGTTCGTCAACGGCGTGGTCAAGCTGCTGGCCGCGATCGAGGCGCGGTCCCTGCGCAACGTGCGCATCCGCGACGAGGACGTCACCGCCCTGCTGGCGCGCCTGCCGGACGCCTGCCTGGACCGGGTCTACCTGCTCTATCCCGATCCCTGGCCGAAGCGCCGCCAGCGCAAGCGCCGCTTCGTGTCGGATTCCTCGCTGGCCGAGATCGGCCGCGTCCTGAAGGATGGCGGCCTGTTCCGCTTCGCCAGCGACATCGACGACTACGCCGGCTGGACCCTGGTCCGGGCCGCCCGCTGCCCGGTCCTGACCTGGACGGCGTCGGGCGCGCGCGACTGGACCCGGCCGTTCCCGGGCTGGCCCGGGACCCGCTACGAGGCGAAGGCGCTGGCGGCGGGGCGGCGCCCGACCTATCTGGAGTTCGCCCGCCGGCCGCGCTGAGCGGACGGGTCGCCGCAGCCGGGCGGGACGCCTTGCCACGGCCACGCTCGGGCGCCATCCTGCGGCGCCTTCGCGGTCGGGACCGCGGCAGGGGGGCATCTCGTGCGGGAGCGCGCCGCGGCGCGTTCGAGGGTTTTTCCGAGTGGGCGAGAGCGTGGGTCAAGACCCGGCGACGGACGACCCGTATCGCGCGGGCTTCGACGATGCCGCGATCGGCCTCGTCGTGCTCTCAGTGGATGCGGCGGCGATCGACGCGGCCAACCCGGTCCTGCATGACCTGCTCGGTTGGCCGCCGGGCAGCCTGGCCGGCCGCGCCGCCGCGGACCTGCTCGCGGAGGACGGGCCCGAGGGCCTGGGCGACGGCATCCAGGGCTGGCGCCGGGCGGACGGGACCGCGATCGACGTGCGGGTGCGGCGTTCCGGCCGGACCCTCGTGGTTGAGGCCGCGGACGCGGACGCGGCCGCGCATTCCGAGGCGAACCGCGAGGCGCTGGCGACCGCCGGCCTCGGCGAATGGCGCTGGGACCGGGCGACCGGCCTGCTGACCCTGTCGCGCCGGGCCGCCCGGATCCTCGGGCGCCAGCCGGGACGGTCCGTGCCGTGGGACGAGCTCAAGAGCGGCCTGTCCGATCCGGAGCTGGCACGCCTGAGCGCGACCGTCTCGGAGGCGTGCCGGGCCGGCGAAGCCTACCGTTTCGATACGCCGGTGACCGTGGCCGGGCGCACCGTGATCCTGCGGGTGCGGGGGCAGGCCGTGCCGGGCCGCGACGGCGCGCCCGCCAGCATGGTCGGCGTCGTCCAGGACATCACCACCCGGGTCGAGGCCCGGGACGAGATCCTATCGCGCGACCAGCGCCTGCGGGTGGCAACCACCATCGCCAAGCTCGGCATCTTCGAGTGGCACATGCTCGAGGACCAGGCGATCTGGGAGAACGAGCACATGTACGAGATCTTCGGGCACGCGCCCGAGGACGGCACCATCGGCAAGAGCGAGTTCCTCAGCGACATCCTCCACCCGGACGACCGGGCCCGGGTCCGGCACGCGATCTCGAAGGCGCTGCGCGAGGACGGGATCCTGCAGATCGGCGGCCGGATCCGGCGGAAGTCCGACGGGGCGTGGCGCACCATCGACATGGCCGGCCGGTTCGAGCGGGACGCCCCCGGGCGCCTGCCGCGGCGCCTGATCGGCGTGGTCGCCGACGTGACCGACCGGCGGATCGCCGAGGAACGCCAGAGCCTGCTGATCCGCGAACTGCACCACCGGGTGAAGAACACGCTGGCCACCGTGCAGGCCATCGTGGGCTCCACGGCGCGCACGGCCTCCAGCATCGAGAGCTTCTACGAGGCCTTCGTCGGGCGGATCAAATCGCTCGCCCACACCCATTCGGTGCTCACCGAGGACACCTGGCAGACCGCCTCGCTGGCGAACCTGCTGCTCAGCGAGCTGAAGCCCTACGCGGAGGTGACGCCCGACGGCGGGGCCGAGGGGCGGATCAGCCTCGACGGCCCGGCGATCGACCTGCCCTCCGAGATCGCGGTGCCGATCGGCATGGCGATCCACGAACTCACCACCAACGCGGCCAAGTACGGGGCGCTGTCGAACCGCACCGGGCGGGTCGCGGTGACCTGGACCCTGGAGCCCGGGGGGCCGGCCGGGATCCTGCGGTTCCACTGGCGGGAGACCGGCGGGCCGCCGGTCCAGCCGCCGAGCCGCCAGGGTTTCGGCTCCCGCCTGCTGCAGCGGGTGCTGATCACCCAGGTCCAGGCCGAGGTCGAGACCGACTACGACCCGGAGGGCTTCAGCCTGACCATGCGGGCCCCGATCCCGCCCCGCAACGACAGCCTCAACCCGCTGGCCTGACCCGTCAGGCGGCGCCGCGCGCGCCGGATTCGCCGCCGCCGTCCACGAAGGCCTTCAGCTCGTCCAGCGACGCGAAGGTGAAGCGGCCCTGCGGCGTCTCCGCCTCGATCGAGCCGTCCTCGAACATCACGTAGGTGTTCCCGCCCGAGGCGTAGCGCCCGACCACGGTACGGGTCTCGGGCTTCGCGTCGGGCTCGGGGTCCGGCGCCGCGTCGAGGCCCGGGCGCAGGGCAGGGGGCTCCGGCGCCGGTTGTTGCGGCGGCGCGTCCGGCGCCGCGAACAGGTCGTCCTCCGGGCTGCGCTCGGCCATCGCGGCCGCGATCGGGTCCGGGGCGGGCCGGTGGGGCGGCT
>NZ_VRVG01000137.1:0-14558 GCF_008040085.1 Methylobacterium sp. WL7
GCGCGACCCCGGCCTTCCCGGGGCCGCCCTTCGCGCTCGCCCTCGACCTGCCGGTGGATCGCGGCAGCCCGACGGTGCTGCAATACCTCGCGGTCGCGGCGGAGCCCTGGCCCGGGGAGGCGGCGGTGTGGCGGGCGGAAGGAACGGGGCCGCTCACCCTCCACGGCCTGGTCGACTACCCGGCCTGCCTCGGCCGGACCCTTTCGGACCTGCCCGCCGGGCCGCTCTGGCGGCTGCAGCGCGGCGCCTCCCTCGACGTCACCCTGCGCCGGGGCGGGGCGCTCGGATCGATCGGCGAGGCCGCGATGCTGGCCGGCGGCAACCTGTTCGCCCTGGTCGGGCCGGACGGCACCGTCGAGCTGCTCTGCGCGGCCGACGCGGTGCTGACCGGCTCCGAGACCTACCGCCTCTCCGGGCTCCTGCGCGGGCTCGCGGGCAGCGAGCCGGCCGCCGGGCGTGCCACCCCGGCGGGCAGCCTGCTCGTGCGCCTCGACGACGGCGCGGTGGTGCCCTTGGTCGAGCGGCTGGACGAGGCCGGACGGGGCTTCCGCTACCGGGTCGGCCCGGCCTCCGCCGACCCGGGCGATCCGGCGGTGTCGGAATTCGCCGCGACGGCCGGGCTGGGTTCGCTCCTCCCCCTGCGGCCGGTCCACCTGCGGGCGCGGCGGGACGCGTCGGGGGTGCGGCTCTCCTGGATCCGCCGGGCGCGCCGCGACGGCGACGCCTGGGCCCCCGCCGAGATCCCCCTCGACGAGCCGGAGGCCTACGCGGTCACGGTGTTCTCCGGTGCCGGCACGCCCCTGCGCCAGCTCCGGGCCGTGGCGCAGCAGCTCCTCTACGCCGACGAGGCGGCCGATTTCGGCGGCCCCCAGGCCAGCCTCGACGTCGCCGTGGCGCAGATCGGCGCGGTCGCAGGCCCCGGCCCGGCGTGCCGCGCCCGCATCCCGGTCCGAAGCGCCTGAACGGAAATCGCTCTGCGGAACGGCGTCGTTCCCGCAGCACCCTTTCCCGGGCGCATGCAGCGTCAGCGGAATGCGACCCGGGACCCAGCAGGACGAGACGCGAAGCGTCCGTATGGTTTGACGATCGTGCCGCTGCGCGGCGCTGTCTGCGCTGGGTCCCGGATCACCTTCCGCTGACGTTCCAGGCGTCCGGGAAAGGGGCGCGCTTCACCCGCCGGCGACGGCTGCGCCGATGGTCACGGCTAGAGTTTCCGCCCACGGAGCCCCCGATGTCCGACATCACGCCCCGCCTCGGCCTGCCGCTGATCGCGGCGAGCCAGGCCCAGAAGCACGTCACCCACAACGAGGCGCTCGGCCTCCTCGACGCCCTGGTCCAGCTCGCCTGCCTGGACAAGGACCTCACCGCGCCACCCAGGAACCCTGCCGACGGCGACCGCTACCTCGTGGTCACGTCGAACCCGGGGGGCGCCTGGGCCGGGCTCGCCGGCCAGGTCGTGCGCTACGCCGACGGCGTCTGGGTCGGCGCGGTGCCCCGGGCCGGCTGGTTCGCCTACCTGATCGACGAGGCCGACCTCTACGTGTTCGACGGCAGCGCCTGGGGAAGCTTCCGCCGGACGCTGACCGCGATCCAGAGCGTGAGCCGGCTCGGCGTCAACACCGGGGCGGATGCCACCAACCGCCTCGCGGTCAAGTCGGACGCGGCCCTGCTCACCTGGGACGACGCGACTCCGGGCTCCGGCGACATGCGGATCTCGGTCAACAAGCAGGCCCCGGCCCGGGACGCCGCCCTGATCCTCCAGACCGGCTATTCCGCCCGCGCCCTGCTGGGCCTTCTGGGCGGCGACGACTTCTCCCTGAAGGTCTCGCCCGACGGGTCCGCCTTCAGTACCGCGCTCACCGCTTCCGCGGCGAAGGGCGGGATCGATTTCGCCTCCACCGAGACCGTGCTGGCCGCTGCGGCGACCACGGATCTCGGCGGTGCCGGCACGCGGCGTGTGCTGATTGCCGGCACGGCCCGGATCACCCGCTTCGGCACCGGCGCCGACCGGGAGCGGCTCGTGCGCTTTTCCGGCGCCGCCACCCTGGTCCACGATCCCGAGCAGCTCGCCCTGCCGACCCGGGCCGACATCGTCACGGCCGCCGACGACACCTGCCTGGCCGCCTCGGACGGCGCCGGCCGGTGGCGCGTGCGCCATTACCAGCGCGCCGACGGGACGCCGCTGGCGCTGGGCACCCAGGCGCTCGCTCCGAACGGCTACGCCCGGCTCGCCAACGGGCTCATCCTGCAATGGGGCCTCGCGACCGGCGCGGACGCCGATGTCTCCGTCTCGTTCAGCCCCGCCTTTCCGAGCGCGTGCCTGGGGGTCTGGGCCCAGCCGGTCGCCCGGGATGCCGGGACGCTCTACGCCAGCCAGGTCAGCGACGTGTCCGCGACCGGGTTCACGCTCCGCAACCGCCGCGACACCGGCGGCGCGGTGACCGGCGCCGGGAATGTTTCAACCTATTGGTTGGGATTGGGGTCTTGAGGGGCATGGTCCTGAAGCGAACGGTGCGGGGGGAGGGGGCGCCAACTTTGCCGTCGCGATAGGCCTGTGGGTCCGCCCGCCCCGCCTCACCGGCCGGCCCCCGGCGCCAGGGCCGCCAGCATCGCCGGCTCGATCGCCGCGTAGCCCGCTCCGTTGAGGTGGATGCCGTCCGCGGTGAAGTCCGGCCGGAGCGCGCCCGACGGGGTGGCGAGCGGCGTGTGATAGTCGATGCGCGCCGCGGCGCTGGCGGCGCAATGAGCCCGGATCCAGCGGTTCAGGGCGTGGATGCGCGCCACGGGCCTGAGTTCGGGGCGCCACCCCCGGAAATCGCTCGGCATCACGGTGCCGATCCACAGCGGCAGCCCGGCCTCGAAGGCCAGCCGCGCCATGGCGGCGATGTTGTCGCGGATCGCCCCGTCCGAGACCGGGCCGCCGATCTCGGCGATGTCGTTGATCCCGCACAGCAGGTGGACGCCCCGGGCGCCGGCCGCGTCGCGGAGGAAGCGGGCGCGGATCTCACCGCTCGTCTGACCCGGGACGCCCCGGGCCACGAAGCCGTGCCGCGCGAAGGTCTCGGCCCGGGCCGCGCCCCAGCCGGCGGTGATCGAATCGCCGATGAACACCAGCGGCCGGTCCTGTCCGTGTCCCACGTGGCCCAATCCGTCCCCCGTCCGCGTCGCGCGGACCCATGCCCGGAGAGTCCCGATGTCCGCAACCACTGGTCCGGCCCGGGGGCCGGGCGACGCCTTCGCGGCCGGCTGCCGGAGCCTGGGGCCGCGCCTGATGCGCGATCTCGGCCTCACCGATCTGCAGGCCGCCGGGCTCCTGGGCAATCTCGGCCACGAGAGCGGCGGCTTCCGCCAGCTCCAGGAGGTCGCCCCGGCGGTGGCCGGGTCTCGGGGCGGCTGGGGCCTGGCGCAATGGACCGGCCCCCGGCGCGTGGCCATGGAGGCCTGGTGCCGGGCGCACACCCTCGATCCGGCCGCCCCCGAGGCCCAGTACGGCTACCTCTGCACGGAGCTGCGCACCACCGAGGCGGCGGCGCTCGCAGCCCTGCGGCAGGCTCCGACCCTGGAGGCCGCCACCGAGAGCGTGTGCCGGCACTTCGAGCGGCCGGGCGTGATCGCGCTGGCGAGCCGGCTGGCCTGGGCCCGCCGGGCGCTCTCGGCCCTGCGCGCGGGCGCCGCCGGGCCGCTCAACCCCGAATCCCGAGCCGGCCGGGTCCGCCGCGCGCGCAACTCCGGAGATCGATCATGACGCACCTCTTCCGTGCCGGGCTGGCGCTGGCCGGCGCCGCGATCCCGTTCGTCGCTCTGGTCTGCCCGGCTCTAGCCTCCGCCCAGGCGGGCGGCGTGGCGATCCCCTGGGGCGACTGGCTGGTCGGGCTGCTGCAGCCGGTCTCGGCCGTCCTGGTGCCGGTCGCCGCCGCGGCGGTCACGGCCGGGATCGCCCGGGTCGCGCCGTGGGCGGCCTCGCTCCTGACCCGGGAACGGGTCGAGGCCGCGATCCGGGCCGGGGCCGAGTACGGCCAGAACGCCGTGGCCGGCGCCGCGCGGGGCCGGACCGTGAGCGTCGATCTCGGCTCCGCGGTGGTGGCGGCCGGCGTCCGGCACGTCGTCGCGACCGCGCCGGCCCACGTCGTCCGGAGCGCGGGCGGTGCCGAGGGCGTCGCCGCCCGGATCTTCCGGGCCCTGCCGCTCGACCCGCAGGCCAGCGCCGGCAACGTCCTGGCGCCGGCGCTGCGGGCGCTCCGGGAGGGGGACGCGGCGCATCGGGCCTGACGGCGTTCTCCGACCTCACCCGTCTCAACACGGGGGCGCGGGCCCCCTGTCCCGGATGGGGCGAGCCGGGACATGAGGCGGCAGGCGCGCGGCATCGTGCGGGGCCGGAGTGGGTCCGGGGAGGAAGCCATGAACGCGGGCCACCATTCCCCCGAGGACGCGCCCGGCCCCGGTGGTCGGGCGCGGACGATCCGGTTCCCGCCGTTCTGGCAGGCCTACGTCGCCCGCCAGACCGCGCCGCGCCTGGCGGTCCTCGACGAACTCGTGGACGCGCATGTCGAGCGGCGGGTGCTGCGCCGCTATGTCCGGCGCCTCAGGCACGCGGCCCTGTTCACCTTCGTCACCGCGGCGGCGGCCGCGCATTGGTTCTCGGACCAGATCGCCTGGCTGGTCGAGCGCATGCCGGCCCTGCGGGCGTTCTGGTCGCTGATCACGGGAGGTTCACGATGAGCTTGCGGCGGGATCGGGTCCTCGACCGCGTCTGGCTGACCCTGTCGGGGGCGGCGGTGATCGCCGTCACGCTCCAGCTGGGTGCGCGGCTCGGGGCGCGCCCCTGGCCGATCGACGCCGTCCTGTCCGCGCAGGCCGCCGCTTCGGTGCCGTCCGTATGCCGGGACGGCTCTCAGTCCCTGATTCGACGCGCTCGCTGACGTCGAACCGGTCTCCTCTGCGGCCGCGAGCGCTCTGGATCGGGCACTTCGGCGTGCGCAATCGCCTGTGCGGCGCGACCTCGGCGGTGGAACCCGAAAAGCCCGTCGGCCGTAGTGCCGGCACGATGGCATCCACAACGAAACAGCTCACATCTTACCGTTGCGGGCGCCAGTCCGAACTCGCGTCGGGGCAATTACAGCTACGTATTCAGGGCGCATTCAGTGCCCTCGGCGCAAATCTCCTGGCAATGCGCTACGCCATCGCCCTCGTTGCCATCAGCCTGACCGCCGCGGCCCTCGCCGCCAGCGGCCTCGGCTCCATGGCCGATGACGGACCGGCCCCGCAGACGGCCCAGGTGGCGGATCCGACGCCCCAGCGGATCGAGTCCTGCCTGTCGCCGGCCGACATGCGCGAGGAGGTCGGCGAGCGGCGCGTGATCGCCCCGGTGGCGGCGATCCGGGCGGCCCGCACGGTGATTCCCCGGGCCGAGATCCAGCGCGCGAGCCTGTGCCGCCACGAGGACGGGCTCGTCTACATGCTGACCGCCTTGCGCCGGGACGGGCATTTCGTGCACGTGATCGTGGATGCCCGCACCGGCAAGGTCGCGGGCCAATACTGACCGGGCTTCACACCCGCAGTGGAATGGAGTGAGCCGTGCGACTGCTCGTCGTGGAGGATGACCGGGACATCAACCGGCAGGTGGTCGCCGCGCTGGAGGAGGCCGGCTACGTCGCCGACAAGGCCTATGACGGCGAGGAGGGTGGCTATCTCGGGGAGAGCGAGCCTTACGACGCGATCATCCTCGACATGGGCCTGCCGAAGGCCGACGGCGTCTCGGTGCTGCAGAAGTGGCGGCGGGCCGGGGTGAAGACCCCGGTGATCATCCTCACCGCCCGGGACCGCTGGTCCGACAAGGTCGACGGCTTCGATGCCGGCGCCGACGACTACGTCACCAAGCCGTTCCACATGGAGGAGTTGATGGCCCGGGTCCGGGCGCTCCTGCGCCGGGCGGCGGGGCACGCCTCCAGCCAGATCGCCTGCGGGCCGGTCACCCTCGATACGCGCTCCGGCAAGGTGTTCGTGGACGGCGCCCAGGTGAAGCTCACCAGCCACGAATACCGGCTGCTCTCCTACCTGATGCATCATACCGGCCGGGTGGTCTCCCGGGCCGAGCTGACCGAGCACCTCTACGACCAGGATTTCGACCGGGATTCGAACACCATCGAGGTGTTCGTCGGGCGATTGCGCAAGAAGCTCGCCGTGGACCTGATCCAGACCGTGCGCGGGCTGGGCTACCTTGTGGATCCCAACCAGCCGCCGGCGCGGGTGTGACCGCGGTGCCGGCGTCCGGCATGCTGCCGGCCGTGTTCATGCGCGGCGGCACCAGCAAGGCGCTGATGCTGCATCGCCGGGACGTGCCGGGCGACCTCGCCGCCTGGGAGCCGGCCTTCCTGTCCGCGATGGACAGCCCCGACCCGTTCGGGCGCCAGCTCAACGGAATGGGCGGCGGCGTCTCCTCGGTGTCGAAGATCTGCATCGTGGAGCGGTCGCGCCGGCCGGATGCCGACATCGACTACACCTTCGTGCAGGTCGTGGTCCGCGACGGGCGGATCGACCTGTCCGGCAACTGCGGGAACATGCTCTCCGCCGTTGGTCCCTTCGCGGTGGACGAGGGCTTGGTGGAGGTTGCCGACGGCCCGGTGCGCCTACGGATCTACAACACCAACACCGCCAAGCGGATCGAAGCCGGCTTCGAGGTCCGGGACGGGCGGACCGTCTACCGCGGCGACCTCGCCATCCCCGGCGTCACCGGCACCGGGGCGCCGATCCGCCTGGACTTCGTCGATCCGGGCGGCGCCACCACCGGGCTGCTGCTCCCCACCGGCTCGGTGCGGCAAACCCTCGACGTGCCGGGCCTCGGCCCCGTTGAGGTCTCGCTGGTGGACGCGGCCAACGCCTGCGTGTTCGTCCGCGCCGCCGATCTCGGGCTCGCCGGGACCGAGCTGCCCGCCGCCCTGGACGCCGTGCCCGGCCTCCTCGACCGGTTGGCGCGGATCCGCCGGGCCGCCTCGGTGGCGATGGGCATCGCGCCGGATCTCGACGCCGCAGCCCGGATCGTCCACGTGCCGTTCGTCGGCCTGGTCGCGCCGCCGCTGGATGCGTCCAGCCTGTCCGGGGCGGCGATCCGCGCCGGGGATGTCGACCTGACCGCCCGGGTGATCTCGAACGGGGTGCCGCACCAGGCCCTGCCGCTCACCGCCACCCTGTGCCTCGCGGTGGCCGCCCGGATCGCGGGCAGCCTGGTCCACGAGGCCGCGCGCGCCACCGGCGATGGCGCCCTGCGCGTCGGCATGCCTTCGGGCATCCTCACCGCGGACGCCACCGTTTCGCGGGATGGGGACGGTTGGCGGGCGGAGCGCGGCGCGTTCTTCCGCACCGCGCGGCCACTGATGCGGGGCGCGGTGTATTATGAGCCTCGCACGCAGGTGCAAATGGAGAGGACACGCGCTAAACTTTCAGGTGGTGAGTCTCATGAACAAGCGACCGGTCAAAGATAGCACCCATCGGCAGCGATCCGTGAAGCCGTTCGTCAGCGGCCGCGTCGGCGTTGACAAGACCGTGCCTGCGCCTGTCGGCGCTTATCGTCAGACGGCGCATGATCCGCATCTTGTACTGCTGTCGAAGGCCGCTTTCGATGCCCTGACGGATGTCCTCGATACGCCGCCGGCACCTTCGGAGGGCGCTAGGCAGGCTGTTGCGCGCGCACGCTCATGGCGACGCTAGGCACAAGCAGAACGCGCTACTGCTTCTCAGTTTGAGGCTTGATCATCGCCGTCGCTGTTTTGACCGGTAAGAATAACCGGTTCGGAAGCTCCAGATTGGCGATCGGCCTAAAGTCGACTTTTTCATAAAGCCTCCGAGCCTTGGGGCTTGCGGCGTCGACGATGATCAACCGGAAAGCGATCTGCTCGGACGCCACGACGCATTGCTCGATCGCGGCGATGAGAATTTCTAGGCCCAACCGGCGCCCTTGCAGGTCCGCGTGAAGGGCGAGGCGCCCGATCAAGGCCGCGGGCACGACTCTGGGCGTTCCGTGCGGTTGCGCCCGCTTGGGGAGATTGCTTCGGGCTACCACAGCGGATGACAGTCCGAAGAACGCTCCAACGCGCTTGGTGCCTGGAAAGCAGGCGACGAACGCGCGCGTGTAGCCCTCGCGATCGTTCGCAAGAGCTTGGCTCCTGAGCCAACCGGCCTGATCGCCGACGTCGTCGGATCCTCCGGCGAAGCCGATCAGCTCATGCTCTTCCGTCAATCGTTCGAGGGGGCCGAGGGGAGGGGGTTCCTCCAACCCAAGATCCCGCGTTTCCATAGGAATCACTTCCACGTCTTGCGTCGTCCTTTCTCCGAGCGTGCGGTTGTTGTCGCGCTGTCGTCAATCGTTCTACATGAGGCCAGTCTGCGCCCCACGGATTTGCCCCTCGCTATGACACCCGCCGACAGACGCGGTCCGGCGTCGCGGACACGCCGGTTCAAGCCGTGGACGCGCCTGGATGCCTTGGCGTCCTTCTGGTCCTTCCGATACGAGCCGATCCGGTATCCGCATCGCGACGAGACCGAGGCCCTGCGGGGTGACGCTCGCCGCATCGGCGACGATCTGCGCGGCGTGATCGCGCACGGGGCGGTGCGTGAATCGATCAAGCGGGACTAGCCCATCACATCCCCAGCCAGCCTCGGGTCGATGAAAACCCTGATCGGTCTCTTCTCCCTGCGCCGCCGCTCGATCGCGGTGCGGCTGGCCGTGTCGGCGTTCCTGTCGAGCTCGGCGATCCTGCTGATCGCGGCCTGGATCCTCACGACCCTCTACCGGGAGACCACCGAGCGCGCCTTCGACAGCCGGCTCCTGGTCTTCACCAACAACCTCGCCACCGACCTGGTCTCCCCCAACGATCCCGAGAGCCGGACCTTCTCGCTCGGCGATCCGCGCTTCGATCTGCCCCTGTCCGGCTGGTACTGGCAGGTCGGCAAGCCCGACGCGAAGCCCCGGGACCTGCGCACCTCGCGCTCGCTCGTCGGCGTGCCGCTGGGGCCCGCCACCGATGCCGACGGCAAGGTCGGGGTCGGCCAGATCCGCCAGGGCTACGGCAAGGGTCAGGACGGCCGCCTGCTGCGGATCATGGAGCGCGACGTCGATCTCGGCGAGGAGGGCCGCTACACCGTGCGGGTGGCCGGCCCGGCGGACGAGATCGTCAACGACGTCGACCGGTTCCGCAATTCGCTGACGATCACGTTCGGGCTGCTCGGCCTGTCGCTGGCGATCACGACGCTGCTGCAGATCCGGTTCGGCCTGGCGCCCCTGAAGAAGATGCGCGCCGCGCTCGGCGCCGTCCGCCGCGGCGAGGCCGACCGGATCACCGGCACCTACCCGCGCGACATCGCCCCGCTCACCGGCGAGGTGAACCTCCTGATCGAGACCAACCGGGAGATCCTGGAGCGCGCCCGCACCCAGGTCGGCAACCTCGCCCACGCGCTCAAGACGCCGCTCTCGATCATCGTCAACGAGGTCGGCGCCTCGGACGCCCCGGAGGAGCTGTCGCAGAAGATCCGCGAGCAGGCGGCGGTGATGCGCGACCAGGTGAACTATCACCTCGACCGCGCCCGCGCGGCCGCGCTCGCCGGTACGCTGGGCACCTCCACGGAGGTCGAGCCGGCTCTGGCCGGCCTCGTGCGCACGTTCGGAAAGATCTACCGGGACAAGGACATCGCCTACGACGTCCACGTTCCCCCGGGCCTGCGCTTCCGGGGCGAGCGCCAGGATTTCGAGGAGATGGTCGGCAACCTCGTCGACAACGCCTCGAAATGGGCCCACGGCCGGGTTGCGATCCGGGCCGAGGCGGTGGCCCGGAACGATTATCCCCATCTCGTGGTCGCCATCGAGGACGACGGCCCCGGCCTGCCCCCGGAGGCCCGCCAGGCCGTGCTCGGCCGGGGCCGGCGCCTCGACGAGTCGAAGCCCGGCTCGGGCCTCGGCCTGTCCATCGTGGCGGACCTCGCCGCCCTGTACCGGGGGCGCTTCACCCTGGAGGAGGCGGCCCTCGGCGGCCTGCGGGCGGTGTTGGAAGTGCCGGGCGACGCGCCGGTCGGGCCGGCCAACCATTGATCCGGTGGACGTTTTCACGTCGCAGAACGCGGCTTCATGGCCTGATCCCGCCTCTTGTCATCGTGCCTAAGTTGCGTGACACCGTTGCGCCGCCGGAGGGCGTCGTGGCGTCCCGCGGCTGGCTCCACATGGCGTGGAGACATGCGGGTCGGTCGGGCTCGCTGGCAAAGGTTCGATGACGGCGATCTGGTTCATCCTGGCGGGCATGACCGCTGCGGCCGTGCTCGGCCTGCTCTGGCCGATGTCGCGGCGCACGGCCGTTCCGGTCGGCGAGGGCGGCAGTTCCAGCGTCGATACCGAGACCGCGTTCTACGAGGATCAGATCGCCGAGATCGACTGCGATCTGGACCGCGGCCTGATCGCTCCGGACGAGGCCGAGACCGCCCGCGCCGAGGCTGCCCGGCGGCTGTTGCGGGCCAGCCGCGATGCGCGGCGCGACGCCGAGGATGCCGGCGCGGACGAGGCCGCGCGTCCCGCCGAGCCGCGGTTGCGCCGGCGCCGGGCGGCCTCCGCCTTCGCGCTGTCCACGATTCCCCTGGTCGCGTTGATCGCCTACGGGCTCTACGGCTCGCCGGAGCTGCCGGCGCAGACCGACGCCGACCGGCAGGCCGCCCGCGGCGGCACCGAGGACCTGATGAAGGCGGTCGGCCAGATCGAGGCCCGCCTCGCCCGCGACCCGAACGACGCCCGAGGCTGGGCCGTGCTCGCCCCGGTCTACATGCGCACCGGCCGGTTCGACGACGCGGCCCGCGCCTTCGCCAACATCGCCCGGCTGAAAGGCGAGACCGCCGACGTCCTGTCCGATTGGGGCGAGGCTCTGGCGGCGGCAGGCGAAGGCACCGTCACCCCCGAGGCCAAGGCCCTGTTCGAGAAGGCCCAGGCCAAGGACCAGAACGCGCCGAAGCCCCGCTTCTATCTCGCGCGCGCGGCCGAGCAGGCCGGCGATACCGCCGAGGCGATCCGCCAGCTCTCCGCCCTGGAGGCCGCCAGCCCCGCCGACGCGCCCTGGCTCGGGCTGGTCCGGCAGAACCTGGCCCGGCTCAAGGGCGAGGCGGCGCCGGCCGCCGCGCCTCTGGCTCCCCCGAAGATCCCGGCCGAGCAGCAGGCGGCGATCCGCGGCATGGTCGATGGGCTCGACGCCCGGCTCAAGGCGGGCGGCGGCACGCCGGACGAGTGGCTGCGGCTCACCCGCTCCCGGGCGGTGCTCGGCGAGCGCGACCAGGCGATCGATGCCCTGGCCCGTGCCCGGGTGGCGCTGGCCGGCAATCCGCAGGGGCTCGCGCAGGTGGAGGAGGGCGCCCGCATCCTGGGTCTCGATCCCGGCAAGCCGGCGCCTCCGGCGGCCCCCGGTCCCATGGCCGGCTCCATGTCCGGACCCGCGCCGCGGTCGGACACCGAATCGGCGGCCGCCGCCATGCAGGCGCTATCGCCGGCCGAGCGCGACGCCGCGATCCGCGGCATGGTCGACGGGCTCGACCGGCGTCTCGCGGCCCGGGGCGGCACACCGGACGAGTGGCTGCGGCTCGTGCGCTCCTACAGCGCACTCGGCGATCGCGATCAGGCGATCAAGGCCCTCGACCGCGCCCGGATGGCGCTCGCCACCAACGCCGAGGCGGTGAGCCGGCTCGACGGGCTCGCCCGGGAGCTCGATCTGACCGCCAAATCCAATCCCTGACGGCGCCGAGGGGCTCCTCGCGGCTGTTCGTACGACAATCGGTCCTGCCCGACGCCCTTGACCGGCGCGGCTGCCGGGCCGACACCCTGCAGGCTGGAATGAGAACGGTTTAGGTCTGCTCGGGCCAAAGCCCGTCGGATCCCGGGGTGGAAGAATCGTGACGCGCAAGAGCCGCCGCCTGATCCTGATCACTGCCTGCGGCAGCGTGCTCGCGCTCGCCGTGGGGCTGATCCTGTTCGCCATGAGCGGCTCGATCGTGTTCTTCCGCTCGCCCACCGACATCGCCCAGCAGGCCATACCCCCCGGGACCCGGATGCGGCTCGGCGGCCTGGTGAAGGACGGCTCGCTTCGGCGCGGGCCCGACCAGACGGTGGATTTCGCCGTGACCGACACCAACGCCACCGTCGAGGTCCAGTACAAGGGCCTGCTGCCCGACCTGTTCCGCGAGGGACAGGGCGTGGTGGCCGAGGGCATGCTGGAGCCGGGCGGCCGGTTCCGGGCCGACACCGTGCTGGCCAAGCATGACGAATCGTACATGCCCCGGGAGGTCGCCGACGCCCTGAAGGCACAGGGGCGCTGGCAGGAGGGTGGCGCGAAGGGCGGCGCCAAGGTTGCGCCGAAGCCCGTCACCGCCTCGAATGGCGGGACCCTCGGCCCCCGCAGTGAGCGGTAAGGAAACCGGATGATCGTCGAGACCGGCCATTTCGCGCTTGCGCTCGCGCTGGCGATCTCCCTTGTCCAGATGGTGATGCCGGTCTGGGCGGCGCGCTCGGGCGACCCGGCCCTGCGCCAGGCCGCCTCGCAGGCGGCCTTGGGTGCCTTCGCGTGCGTGCTGTTCGCCTTCGCGGCCCTGACCTGGGCGCACGTCACCTCGGACTTCTCGGTCCAGAACGTCGTCGAGAACTCGCACACGCAGAAGCCGCTGATCTACAAGTTCTCCGGCGTCTGGGGGAACCACGAGGGCTCGATGCTCCTCTGGGTCCTGATCCTGACCCTGTTCGGCGCCTGCGTGGCCGTGGCCAAGAATTCCGTGCCGCCGCGCCTGCGGGCCAACACGCTCGGCGTGCAGGGGCTGATCACCTTCGTGTTCGTGCTGTTCATCATCACGACCTCGAACCCGTTCAGTCGCGTGGTCCCGGCGCCGCTCGAGGGCAACGACCTCAACCCGCTGCTGCAGGATGTCGGGTTGGCGATCCACCCGCCGCTCCTCTACGTCGGCTATGTCGGCTTCTCGATCAGCTTCGCCTTCGCGGTCGCCGCCCTGATCGACGGGCGGATCGACGCGGTCTGGGCGCGGGCCGTGCGCCCCTGGACGCTCGCCGCCTGGTCGTTCCTGACGCTCGGCATCGCGATGGGCTCCTACTGGGCCTATTACGAGCTCGGGTGGGGCGGCTGGTGGTTCTGGGATCCGGTCGAGAACGCCTCCCTGATGCCCTGGATCGCCGGCACGGCGCTGCTGCACTCCACCGTGGTGATGGAGAAGCGCGACGCCCTGAAGGTCTGGACGGTGCTGCTCGCCATCCTGACCTTCTCGCTGTCGCTGATCGGCACCTTCCTGGTCCGCTCCGGGGTGATCACCTCGGTGCATTCCTTCGCCACCGACCCGACCCGCGGCGTCTTCATCCTCGCGATCCTGATCCTGTTCATCGGCGGCTCGCTGACGCTGTTCGCCTGGCGGGCGCCGCTGCTGCGGCAGGGCGGCCTGTTCGCGCCGATCTCCCGGGAGGGCGCGCTCGTCCTCAACAACCTGTTCCTGGTGGCCGCCTGCGCCACGGTGCTGGTGGGGACGCTCTATCCGCTCCTGTTGGAGATGCTGACCGGGGAGAAGATCACCGTCGGGCCGCCCTTCTTCAACGCGACCTTCATCCCGCTGGCGATCCCGCTCCTGCTGATCGTGCCCTTCGGTCAGGCGCTCGCCTGGAAGCGCGGGGACGTGCTCGCGGCCTCGCAGCGCCTGTTCGCGGCGCTCGCCGTCGCCCTGGTGGTCGGCTTCGCGGTCCTGGCGCTGACCTGGGGCGGCCCCGTGATGGCGCCGGTCGGGATCGGGCTCGGCGCCTACCTGCTGATCGGCTCGGCTCTGGAAATCGTCTCCCGGGCCCGGGGCTTCGGGTCCAGCCGGACGCGCGACGTCGGCCAGATCGGCCGCCGGGCCATCGGCCTGCCGCGCTCGGCCTGGGGCACGGCGCTCGCCCATGCCGGCGTCGGCGTGGTGGTGATCGGCATCGCCGCGCAAGGGTGGGCCACCGAGGGGCTGGCGACGCTCAAGCCCGGCCAGACCCTGTCGACCGGCCCCTACACCGCGACCCTCGACCGAGTCGCCCCCCGGGCCGGCCCGAACTACGAGGAGGCCGCGGCCTTTCTGACGATCCGAACCCGCTCCGGCGACGAGGTCGGCCGCGTCGAGACCGGGAAGCGCTTCTACCCGAGCCGCAAGATGTCGGTGACGGAATCCGGCCTGCTGACCATCGGGGCGAGCCAGGTCTATGCCAGCCTCGGCGAGATCGGCCAGGACGGCGGCGTCGGCGTGCGCCTCTACTACAAGCCGCTGGTGCTGATGATCTGGCTCGGCGCGGTCGTGATGGCTCTGGGCGGGGGGCTGTCCCTCACCGACCGCCGGATGCGCGTCGGCGTGCCGGCCAAGGCGCGGGCGCGGGCGATGCCGAACGCGGCCGTGGTGCCGGCCGAGTGAGGGCCTGGGTCATGACCTTGGGCGCCATCGGCCGCTGCGCAGTCCCTCCCCCCTCTGCGGGGGAGGGTGGGCCGGCCGTCAGGCCGGGTCGGGAGAGGGGAGCGCGGTATCCGGAG
>NZ_VRVG01000138.1:0-14541 GCF_008040085.1 Methylobacterium sp. WL7
GGATCACCCGATGCCCGCCTCCCGCCGAAGCCTGATCGCCGGCCTTGCCGCCGCCCTCGTCACCCCTCTGGGCGCCGTCCGCGCGGCCACGACGCTGCGCATCGGCTACCAGCGCTCCTCGACGCTGATCGCGCTGCTGCGCCAGAACGGCAACCTGGAGACGGCCCTCGCACCGCTCGGGGCCGGGCTGTCCTGGCACGAATTCACCAGCGGGCTTCCGATCATGGAGGCGCTGAACGCCGGGCAGATCGACGTGTCGGCCGACGTGGCCGACACCGTGCCGATCTTCGCGCAGGCGGCCGGGGCCCGGATCACCTACATCGCCCAGGAAGCGCCCTCCCCGGATGCGCAGGCGATCCTGGTGCCCGAAGCCTCCCCCGCCAAGACGGTGGCCGACCTTCGCGGCAAGCGGGTCGCGGTCACCAAGGGGGCCGGCAGCCATTACCTGCTGCTCGCCGCCCTCGCCGAGGCCGGCATGACCTTCAAGGACATCACCCCGGCCTACCTGACGCCGGCGGACGGCCGGGCCGCGCTCACCAGCGGCGGCGTCGAGGCCTGGGTCGCCTGGGATCCCTTCCTGTCCGCCGCCCGGCAGCAATCCGGCGCGCGGGTCCTGCGCGACGGCACCGGGCTGTCGCTGTACAAGCGCTACTACCTCGCGGCCGACCCCTACGTGGCCGCCAACGGTCCGGTGCTCGCCGCGCTGTTCGGCCAGCTCGCCGAGACCGGCGCCTGGGTGAAGGCGCAGCCGGACGAGGCGGCCGCGCGCCTGGCGCCCCTGTGGAAGATCGAACCGGAGGTGATCCTGCGGGCGAACGCGCGGCGCAGCTACCGGGTGGAGCCGGTGACCCGGGCCGGCCTCTCCGAGCAGCAGAAGATCGCCGACGCCTTCCGGGCCGAGGGCCTCCTGCCCCGCCCGGTGGACGCGTCCGCCCTCGCAATCTGGGAGCCGCCGGCACGCTGACGCCTCAGGCGCGGTGGACGCCGAGAACCTTCCGGCTCTCCTCTGCCAGCACCGCGTGACGCACCGCGACCGGGCCCTCGGTGGGCGTCTCCTGCGCGGACTTGGCGATGATCGCCTTGAACCGCTTCTTGTCCCAGGACCGGGAGCCCAGGGAACTCAGCACAGCCTCGAGCACGACCCGCACGGCGACCGACCGCTGCCGTTCCCGCGCGAGCTCGGCGGCCAGGAGCGGATCGGCGAACTGCGCCGCGCCGAGCGGCACGACCAGGACCGCGTTGTCGGCCAGCGTCGGATCGTCCTCGTCGGCCCCCGCCGGATCGTCGGAGGCTTTCCGCGGATGCAGGATCTTCGTCGCCTCTTTCAGCAGGATCTGGTGCTGGATCGGAGCCAGGGCGTTCGCCGGGACGTCCTGGCCGGCCAGCGCGATCAGGTCCTTGAACCGGCGGCGCTTCAGGCCGAACCGACCGGTGCTGGCCTGCACCGCCGCGAGCACCCGCTTCAGCGCTGCCGTGCGGTATTCGGCGCGCAGGAGCTGGTCGCGCAAGGTCGCCGCCGTCTCGCTCAGCGGCCCGTCCGGTAATTGTCGTGCCTGATCTGCCAGTTCCAAGATCACCCGCTGCATCAAGGTCGTGCGTTGCCGCCGGGCCTCGTCGTCGGAGGGGCGCGACGCGCCCTTGCGCAGCCAGACGAAGAACTCCGTCGCATGCCGCTCCTGGATGTCCTCGACCGCAAGATCGAGATAGCCGAGAAGCGACAATTCCAGGATCATCAGGCTGAAGCTCGACGGCACGAACACCCAGGCATGCGCGTCGGTGTAATCGGGACGCTGGGCGGCCGCATGCCATTGCGGGGCGTCGGTGAGCGGGCAGACCGGTTCGGCCAGCTGAAAATCGCCCGCGGCCCAAGCGCCGGCCCCGCCCGGCTTCAACGCCATGTTGAGGGCGTAGTCGATATGCGTGCGCAGCGTGTGCCGGTCCCGGCGCTCGAGGAACGCCGTGATCGCGTCTGCCGTGCCGGAGAGCGGGCGGTAGAAGTCGAAGCACTTGCGTTTGTCCGGCACGGCCAGGATCACGACGCCGTCCGGCTTCAGCAGCGTCTCCGCGGCTCTCAGAAACGTGACGATGTCGGTCGTGTGCTCGATGACATGGCTGGCGATGAAGGCGTCGAAAGTCCCGTGCCGATCGCCCGGGACCGCATCTGCCAGCGAGCCACCGGTCCAGACGATGTCGACCTCCTCGATCCGGTCGATCGTCTGGTCATGGTATTTCTTGAGGAGGTCCTCGCGCGACGCGTGGTCGACGACGATCGTGTTCCAGCCGTCGCGCTTCGGAGCAAGAGGATTGAAGCTGGGGCCGATCTCGATGATCCGCGCGTCCTTGCTCAGAGATCGCAACAGTTGCGGCGCTCGCTCCATGTTCAGCTTAGCTCCTCATTAGCGTGCCGCCGCGTACGATGGCGGCGGAGGATCGAAATTTCGTTGCGGAGGAAATCGTCCGGTGGAGAAAAGGCCGCTCGCCGTGGTCACCATGGCCTACAATGAAAGTACGATGTTACCGCTGTGGTTGAGGCACTACGACCGGCAGGTCGGGGCCGAGAACTGTTACGTTCTTGATCACGGCTCCGATGACGGTTCGACGATGGGGATTCATGCGAACCGGATCCGGTTGCCGAGAACCCCCTTGGACGAATGGCAGCGCGTGAGCACAATTCGCGATTTTTGTGCCTCGTTGTTCATTGGTTTCAAGTGCGTGCTCTTCACCGATGCCGACGAATTGGTCGTTGCCGATCCGGATGTCGCATCATCACTGTCGGAATATATCGCGTCTCGGGATGTGCCGCCGGTCCTCGATCTGTTCGGTGCCGACGTCCGCCATGTCGAGGGTGAAGCACCGATCGACCTTCAGCGCCCCGTATCGTTGCAACGCGGATATATCCGCTCGATCTCGTCCCTATGCAAGGCGACGCTGATCTCCAAGCGCACCGATTGGCATATCGGTTTTCACTGTCTCGTCCACGATCATAGACCGAAATTCGGCGATCTGTTCTTGTTTCATCTGGCCCATTGCGACAACGATATCTTGTTCGAGCGCCAGAAGAAGCGCAACGCCGCCGCTCCGGTGGGTATTCCGGATTCACACCACGCCATTCCGCCGTCAGCGTTTCGGGATCACATCAAGACCGAACTCGCCGGACTCACGAGACGACGCATCCAGCTGCGTGCCGGCGAAGATCTCTTCGAGACGACGAAGAGAATATTCGCCGACGCAATCGAGCGCAAGAGTTGGGCGCAGGCGCCTGATCTTTGGCACTTGCCGGACCGGTTCGTCGGATCGTTTTAGAGCGCTCGCAGCCGAAGTGGACGCCGGTTCGGCGTCATCGAGCGCGTTGAATCGACGGCCCGGCGGGCCGGCACGCACGGGCGTCCGTGGCAGCGGTTCGATTGACCGTCGCGCGGGCGGTGCGTAGCAGCTTACCGATGCCGACCCGCCGCCGTCCGCATCGGCCGCAGGTCGCGCCGGCCCGGGCATCACGATCGATCGAATCCGCGTTGGAGAAGCCGCATTTTTGACCTGTGCGTTCAGGACAAGCGGCACGCTTCGGAACCTTGGCCCGAGCGCGTGGCGGATCTCGCGCACGCGGCGCTGATCGATGAGCTGGAGACGTGGCCCAAGCCCGGTCTCGTCAGCCCGGTCGATTCCGGCAGCCACCACGACATGGACGCCGGCACCCTGCGCCGGAGCGCGGCGGCGATCCGGCCCTTCTTCGTCGCGCTCGTGTCGGCGGGCCGCGAAGGCGCCGGAATGGCCGACCTGCGGGCGATCGGCTTGCGGGCCGAGGCGGCGATGCTGGAGGCGACCGGCGGCGTCAACGCCCATCGCGGCGCGATCTTTTCCCTGGGGTTGATCTGTGCCGGCGCCGGTGTGAGCGGGAACATCCCGGCCTCGGCCGAGGCCCGGGCCGAGGCCGTGGGCCGGCTGTGGGGCGGGGCCATCGCGGGGGCGCCGACCTCCGCCGACAGCCATGGCGGTCGGGCCGCGCGCCGCTACGGCGTCGGGGGCGCCAGCGCGGAGGCCGCCGCCGGCTTCCCGACCATCCGGGCCGTGGGCCTGCCGGCCCTGCGCCTCGGTCGTGCCCATGCGCCGGACGATCCCCAGGCTGCGCGGGTCCAGTGTTTCTTCGCGCTCCTCGCGATCCTGGACGACACCAACCTGCTTCACCGCGGCGGCGCCGAAGGCTTGGCCCGGGCGCAGGCTGCCGCGACGGATTTCCTCGGCGCGGGGGGAACCGCCGACCCGGATTGGCGTGACCGCGCCGTGAGGATCCATCGCAGCTTCGTGGCGGCACGACTCAGCCCCGGCGGTTGCGCCGACCTCCTGGCTACGACGCTCTTCCTCGACGCGTTGCCCCGGTTGGCGTGACGGCCCGCGTGCCGGGCCGGCGCGCTCCGTTCGGCCGCATGGGAACGGGCCCGATCCGTGCCTACATGTGTCCCGTCGTCCGTCACGCCCCGGCCAAGCCCGTGTCCCTGCTCAGGTTCGCGCTCCTCGCGCTCGTCCTCGTCTTCCTCGTGCCGGTCGCGGTCTCGGCGACGCTGTATTGGCTGCGCGCGAGCGGCGACTGGCGCTCCGCGGACCGGTCCAGCGCCGGCCTGCTCCCGCCCGCCGAATCCCATCCCGGGGCCGTCGTGCGGATCTTCTCCGCCCGCACCGTGAGCTGGCGCGGAATCGTGGCGACCCACAGCTGGATCGTGATCAAGGGTCCCGGCGAACGCAGCTACCGGCGCTTCGATTACACGGCCTGGGGCCAGCCGATCTGGATCGACCGCTTCGTCCCGGACGGGCGCTGGTTCGGCAACCCGCCCGAGATCGTGTTCGCGGCGGACGGGTCCGACGCGGAAGCGATGCTGCCGCGCATCCGCAAGGCCGTGGCCGAGTACCGCTACGCCCGCCCCGGAGATTACGTGGTCTGGCCGGGTCCGAACTCGAACACCTTCGTGGCGGCCGTGATGGCGGCGGTACCCGAGATGCGGGCCAGCCTCCCCGCTACGGCGATCGGCAAGGATTTTCCCTATGACGGCCGCTGGATCGGGTGGACGCCGTCCGGGACCGGCATCCGGATCAACCTCGGCGGGTATTTCGGCCTCACCCTGGCGTGGGTCGAAGGGCTTGAGCTGAACCTGCTCGGCGGCGTCGCCGGGATCGATCTGCGCCGTCCGGGGATCAAGCTGCCGGCGATCGGTCGCGTCGGCATCTGACCGGCCGTTCGATCTAGTCCTGTCCGCCATGAAGGCGCGGGCGGATCTCGGACGCCCGTATCACCGCATCGTCGTGCCGACGCACAGCATCGGCCGGGTCGGGCTTAGTGCAATCGAACCAAATCGGTATAAGTACACCGATCGATTCGGCGCGATGGGTCATTTTTAAGCGCCATCTTCGATTTTGCACCTTGCTTCATCATGTCGACCGAGGCGACATGTCCCTAAAGGGGAATACTGAAGTTGAAATATTGTATGCCAGCCTGTCGAGCGGCCGGCGTCGGAGAGGCGTTCATGACGAGGGACTCAGACGAGACCCGCACCGAACCCAGCGAGCGGCTCGCCCGAATCTCGGACGCGTTGGACCTGCCGATCTCGGTCTTTTTCGGGGGCGGGCAGGATGCGGCCGTCGCTCAGGGCGCCGCCGACGCGGGGACCGCCTACCTGCTCGCGCTGATCGCTGCGTACCTCAAGAACGCGAAGCCCGAGGCCCGACGCAGCTTCCTTCAATCGGTGGAGGCGCTTATTCAGGCCGAGTCCCGGTGATGGAAACGGAGCCCTTCGCCTGACGCGCGGAGGCGGGAGCCACCGCCCGACCGAGGCAGATCAGTTCCCGTTCCGGGCCATCTGGGTGCGGGCCGGGCTTGCGGCCAGGCTCGGCAGCGGATCCTGCGTGCCGGCCACGACCACGAGGCGTTGAACCTCGCCCCGCAGGTAGGCCTGCAGGAACCGCTCGTAGTCGCGGAACGAGACGCAGCCGTTCGAATCACCCCGCGGTCCCAGCATGAAGGTATGGGCGAGCAGCCCGACGCGGCCGTACACGGCTTCGTTGCCGCCCACCGGCGTGAGCCGGATCGCCCGTACGCCGTGGAACAGCTGCTCCCGCTCCTTCAGATCGTAGGTGCCGGGCGGCGTCGGGCCGCGCATCCGCACGTTGACCATCCGCGGCTCGTCGAGACCTTCCCCGAGGCCGGAATGCGCCTCGAGCTTCTCGCCGTTCGGCAAGGTCACGATGCGCGCCGCGATGTTGTAGATCGCGGTCCCTGCCGTGGGGCGTGCGTCGGCGGGGGCGAGCGGCGGAGAGATGCGCCGCTGCGGCACGAGGTCGGCGGGCCGGCTGTCGAGGGCCGCGTAAGCCAGGGCCGGCGCGCGCTCGACGCCGAACAGTTTCTCCAGGAACGAGCGGTCGTCCTCGCGGGGCTGCACGGGAAGCGGCGGCAACTCGCGGCGGGCCACGCGCCGCTCGGCCCTGCGGCCGAGATCGGGTCCGCGCGCGGACCGGAATTCGGGTGGCCGCGGCACCGGGAGCGGAACGGTCATCGCCGCACGCGGGGGCTCCGTAACCTGGGTCTCCGGCACGGGGTCCGGAATCGACGGGGCTGCGGAGGGCTCGATACCGGACCACGCCCAGCGCGACAGGGGACCACCGGTGGCGTCGCGCCAGGCCTCGTCGGCGGGCGCTTCCGCCGCGAGCGGCACGGTATCCTGAGCCGACTCGACGGCCATGCTCTGGCGGTCGGGAACGGCCGACAGGTCGTCGCCGCGTTGAACGGGCGGCTGAAGCCCCGTCCCGAGGGCTGCCAGCGCGACCGCGGCGGTCAGGACCGCCAGCGGGCCCGCACAGGAGCGGCGTGCCATCCGGGTGGTGGGGCCGCCGAGCGGCACGGAGTCGATAGCCATGCGGGCGCCAATGCTCTCGTCGCGGAGCGGGCGCCTGCCGGATCATCGCCACCGCGGTCCTTTGGAACCGTCGACGGGTCTCGATGGGCCGGCCGGCCCCGCCTGGACGAAACAGCGGGACCGGGCCGGCTTTTCTGCGGCAGCTGCGTGGTCGATTCAGGATCGATCGGGACCATTTTCGGGCCAATACCGCTTCAACCCGATCGGCCCGAACAGTATTCGCTAACAGCCAAGCTTCAATCGTTGTCGATCTGCTTGCCCAGCTGCGCGATCGCCCGCTCGTAGACGGTCGCCGCGTTCCAGCCCTGGAGCGCCACGAAGTTCGGCTCGCCGGGCTGGTAGCCGGCACCCGGGCGCCAGCCATGCGCCTTCAGGAAGTTCGCGGTGGACGACAGGGCGGCGCCGACGTTGTTCAGGTCGCCGGTCCCGTAGGTCAGCACGTTCTTGGGCAGGAACTGCGTGTGGCCGACCTCGCCGTGGGCCGCGCCGCGGGTGCTCGACGACAGCAGGCCCCGGTCGACCAGGGTCAGGGCCGCGTAGAGCTGATCCGTGAAGTATTCGGAGCGGCGGCAATCATAGGCCAGCGTGGCCACCGCAGAGAGCGTGTTGACGTTGCCGCGGACCGCCCCGAAGCCGGTCTCCATGCCCCAGATCGCCAGGAGCGGACCCGGGGGGACGCCGTAGCGCTGCTCGATCGAATCGAACAGCGCGGCATGGGTCCGCTTGAGCTGGCGGCCCTTCGACACGATGGTCGGGCCGCCGCGCTTGGCCAGGAACTGCTCGAGCGACAGCTTGAAGCTGCGCTGGCCCCTGTCGGCCGAGATCGTCGCCGTCGAGTAGCTGGTGGTCTCCAGCGCCGCCAGGCTCGCCGCGCTGGCCTTGCCGCGCGCCTCCTGGGCGAATTCCCGCTTCCAGGTCTCGAACCCGGCCGCCGTGTTGCCGCACTGCGCGGCCTCCGCCTGTCCGGCCGCGCCGGCGAGCCCGGCGAGCGCCGCCACTGCAAGGGTCATACGCCGCATTTGTTCGATCACGCCCAACACTCCTTCGGCGCGAGATCGCGCCACGTTTCTCAACCGATACCGTGGAACATCTCGTCGATAACAGGGCGAGATGATGTCGGCCACGCCGTCCGCCGGCCGTGTTGTATTCGGACCATAGCCGATGCGCGCACGCGCGCTGAGGCGTCCGGACGGCCATTTGCCATCATCGTGAACGCCGCCGCACGGCCATCGAAGACGGTGGCTTCCGTCGGTCGCGGCGTCGGCGACGCCGTTTCCAAAGCGACGCATCCATCCGGTAAGGCCGCGCCGCAAGACGATCCCCGATGTCGTCCGGTTTTGGTGCGGCGTGAATGCTTTGCCAGCGAAGTGCATATCCGTAAAAGAACCTTTTGTGATGTCACAACATCGTCAAACGACAATCATAGCTTTGCCGGCGGAAAGATCGCCGCGGGGATACGGTGTGGGGCCGATGACGTTCCGCTTGATGTTGCGCCTTCCGCGCCGCCGTCCCGCCTGATCGCCGGGCCCTCGCGATGTCCGTGATGTCATCGGCGGATCGTCCGCCCCCCGCCCGAGACAGTGCCGCCAGCGGCCGGCTCGAACCGCTCACGGTCCCGATCCGGGCCTGAGCCCGCCCTTCCCCGAACCCCGGATCCATCGGCCCGCGGCGCGGCCGGCGGCCGGGTGCCTCAGCCCGACAGACAGCGAGAGACAGGACCCTCATGGCCCTCGGAACGCACGGCACCGGTTCACCGCGGGCGGCGACGCTCGGTCCCGACCTCGATCGCGACGGCGTCGCCAAGGCCTATGGCCGTTGGGCGCCGGTCTACGATCTGGTGTTCGGCCCGGTCTTCGCCCAGGGCCGGACCCTGGCGGCGGCCGCCGCCGAGCGGATCGGCGGGCGTGTCCTCGAAGTCGGCGTCGGCACCGGCCTGTCACTGCCGGCCTATCGGCGGGCCGCCAGCATCGTCGGGATCGATATCTCGGCGCCGATGCTGGAGAAGGCGCGCAGCCGCGTCGCCCGGCTGGCCCTGCGCAACGTCGAGCGCCTCGCCGTGATGGACGCCGAGCACCTCGATTTCGCGGACGCGTCCTTCGACGTGGTCGTGGCCCAGTACGTCGTGACCGCGGTGCCGAACCCGGAGGCGGCCCTGGACGAGTTCGCCCGGGTGCTCCGTCCCGGCGGCGAGATCGTCATCACCACCCGGATCGGGGCCGAGGGCGGCCTGCGGCGCCTGATCGAGCACACGCTGATGCCGATCACGAGCCGCCTGGGATGGCGGACCGAGTTCTCCTGGGAGCGCTACGCCGCCTGGGCCGCGACGGCACCGGTGGAGGTCGTGGAGCGCCGGGCCCTGCCGCCGCTCGGCCATTTCTCCCTCATCCGCCTGCGCAAGCGCGACGCCTGACCGCGCGAGCCTTCTGACCCGCCCCCCACCCTCGATCGGAGAAGCACGGCATGGCGAGCTTTCTTGAGACCCTGCGCGTCCAGCGCTGGGACGACCACCGATATTATCACCACAACCGGATCAACCAGAGCCTGCACGTGGTCAGCGCCGTGAGCTTTCTGGTGGCCTACGCGGTGGCCTTCAAGGATCCCGCGACGGCGGCGCTGATCGGCTGGCTCCTGGCGATGACGAGCCGGCAGGCGGGACACCTGTTCTTCGAGCCGAAGGGCTACGACCACGTCAACCACGCGACGCACGAACACAAGGAAGAGATCAAGGTCGGCTACAACCTGCAGCGCAAGATCGTACTGCTGGCGATCTGGGCGCTGTCGCCGCTGCCGCTCTACTTCGATCCGAGCCTGTTCGGACTGATCTCGCCGCACCAGACGACCACCGACCTGATCCGCAACGTCGGCTGGATCTGGCTGTGGCTCGCGATGGCCGGCCTGCTGTTCCGCACCGTCCAGCTGTTCTTCGTGCGGGACGTACAGACCGGTCTGGTCTGGGCGACCAAGATCCTCACGGACCCGTTCCACGACATCAAGCTCTACCACAAGGCGCCGCTGGCCCTGCTGCAGGGTGAGATGGTCGAGGAGCACGAGCCGCACGAGCGCGGAGCCTGATCGTTACCCGGCCTCGCCGAGCCGGGGGGCTCTCCCCGCCTCGGTGATGCCGGGCAAAGTCCAGGTTTCAAAAGGTCCTGGACCTTTTGCGGGTGCAGGGCAGAGCCCTGCAAACTCGGGGCTGCACGCCCCGAACCCTGCCAAAGGGCCGGAGGCCCTTTGGAAACCCGATCAGGCCTGGTCCGGTGCCCGGAGGCCGAGACGAGCGCCGAGTTTGCCCAGTCGGATCGCCGCGACCTCCCGCAGGATCGCCTTGCGGATCGCCTTGTCGGTCGTGGCGCCACCGTCCCACCAGCCATCCGCCCGCATGGCGTTCGCCGCCGCCACGAACCGGGCGGCGACCGTCTCGAACGCCGCGTCGTCGTAGGCGAGGCTGAAGATCATCCGGCCGGTCCCGACCCAGGACAGGGCCAGCCCCTCGGCACGCAGGTAGAATTGCAGCATCCAGTTGTAGCGCGACGGCCGCGTGTAGAGGACCGTCCAGACCGTGGACATGTTGGCGACCCGCACCGGCAACTCGGCCACGGCCAGCAGCGCGTTGAGCCGCGCGGCCCGGGCGTCCCAGGTCGCGTCGAGGTCTCGGTAGAGGGCTGCGACCTCCGGCGTCTCCAGGCGATCGAGGAACGCGCTCATGGCGCCCATCACGTAGGGATGCGCGTTGAACGTCCCGCGGGCGAAGCAGATGTCCACCGGACGGTCGTCCCGGAAGCGCCGCATCAGGTCGGCCCGCCCGCACAGCACGCCCACCGGCAGGCCGCCGCCCAGGGTCTTGCCGTAGGTCACCATGTCGGCGCGCACGCCAAAATACTCCTGCGCGCCGCCGCGCGCGAGGCGGAATCCGAGGAACACCTCGTCGAAGATCAGCACGATGCCGTTGGCCGTGCAGACCGCGCGCAAAGCCGCGAGCCACTGCGTGTAGGCCTCGCGGTCGAAGGCGGCCTTGCGGGCACTGTCGACCAGCGCGGAATCGGACGGCGCGCCGGCATTCGGATGCATGGCCTGGAGCGGGTTGACCAGCACGCAGGCCACGTCCCGGCGGCTGGAGAGCACCCGCAGCGTCCGGTCCGACATGTCGGCCAGGGTGAGCGTGTCGCGGGTCGGCACCGGGTTGCCGATGCCCGGCTGCACCTCACCCCACCAGCCGTGATAGGCGCCGCAGAAGCGCACGATCCGGCGCCGTCCGGTGTGGTAGCGGGCCAGCCGCGCCGCCTGCATCACCGCCTCGGTCCCGGACATGTGGAACGAGACTTCGTCCAGGCCCGAGAGCGCCTTGAGCCGCGCGACGTTGCCGGTGACCACCGGGTGCAGCGGCCCGAGCACCGGCCCGAGGGCGGCGACCTTCGCGGCACCTTCATCCAGGCAGGCCCGGTAGACATCCACGCCGAGCAGGTTGACCCCGTAGGACCCGGCCAGGTCGTAGAAGACGTTGCCGTCGAGATCCGTGACGGTGACGCCGCCGGAGGCCGCCGCGAAGGCCCCGGCCCCGAGATGCGCGCGCACCTGGCCGGCATACTGGAACGGCACCCGGTACAGCCCGGTGAATTGCAGGTCGGAGAGGCCGTCGCGGACCGCGTCGGTCTCGGCCCGGGTGCGGGCGAACCGCGCGCGGTAGAGTTCGGAGAGCCGCGCGAAGCCGTTCTCCCGCCGCAGCGCCACCGTCTCGTCCGGATCGTCGGAGCGGAAGAACGCGCGCTCCGAGTAGGCGTAGTGCGGGATCAGCCCGGCCACGCGCCGGGCCATCCGGGCGTGGCCGGTGAGGGATGGATGCTTGGCCCGGGACAGCTGAAGGCGCTGCGCGGCCTTCGGCAGGGCGACCAAAGCGGCTGCGGCGGTGGCGGACAGGGTGGCGAGGAGTGCGGACATCGCCCCCCGCCGTATCGGAGGCGGTTCACGGCATGATGACGGTTTCGGGATCACGGCTCAAACGCGCTCTGGCGCAGGTGGGCGCTCAGGAAGATCTGAACTTCCTGCTCACCAACCGCCTGCCGCGCCGGCTCGCCACCCGGTTCATGGGCTGGTTCAGCCGGATCGAGCAGCCCCTGGTGCGCGACGTCTCGATCGCCACCTGGCGGCTGTTCTGCGACGTCGATCTCACCGACGCCCGGGAGACGCGGTTCCCGAGCCTGCACGCCGCCTTCGTGCGGGCCCTGCGCCCCGGCGCCCGCCCGGTCGCCGGGGACCCGGCCATCCTGGTGAGCCCCAGCGACGCGATCCTGGGCGCGCACGGCCGGATCGAGGCCGGGCGGCTCCTCCAGATCAAGGGCCTCTCGTACAGCCTCGCCGACCTGCTCGGAGGCGACGCGGAGCTGGCCCGCGCCCACGAGGGCGGCGCCTACGCGACCCTGCGGCTGACCGCCGGAATGTATCACCGCTTCCACGCCCCCCACGACCTGCGGGTCGAATCGGTCCGCCACATCTGGGGGGACACCTGGAACGTGAACCCGATCGCGCTGAAGCGCGTCGAGGCCCTGTTCTGCCGCAACGAGCGGGCGGTGCTGCGCCTGCGGATCGCCGGCCACCCCGTCACCCTGGTGCCGGTGGCGGCGATCCTGGTGGCGGGCCTGCGCCTCGGCTTCCTGCCCGAGGGCGTGGCCCTGCGCCGGACCGGCGGCCGCCCCCTGCCCAGCACCGCCCGCCTGGAGAAGGGCGCTGAGATGGGCTGGTTCGAGCACGGCTCCACCATCGTGGTCCTGGCGTCGCCGGGTTTCACCCTGTGGCCGATGCTGCAGGAGGGCGGCCGCCTGCGGATGGGCGAGCCGCTGATGCGGCTTCCGCAACCGGGATAGCGCCGGACGGTCGGATCGCGGTCCGGCCGCCGCGCCTGTTCAGGCCGCCTGGACCTTGACCAGGAAGTCCGCGACCTCGACGCTCAGCCGTTCCGATTGGTGCGAGAGTTCCGTCGCGGCGATCAGGACCTGCGACGCCGACGCTCCGGTCTCGCCGACGGCGGCGGTGACCGCGCCGATGTTGCTCGTCACCGCCTGGGTCCCCTGGGCCGCCTGCGTGACGCTGCGGACGATCTCCTGGGTGACGGCGCCCTGCTCCTCCATAGACGCCGTGACGCCGACCGCGATGGAGCGGAGCTCCACGATGGTCGCCGAGATCGTCCGGATCGCCTCGACGGCCCGATGGGTCTCGCCCTGGATGGCCGCGATCTGCCGGGAGATGGTCTCGGTGGCCTTGGCGGTCTGGGTGGCGAGTTCCTTGACCTCGCCCGCCACCACGGCGAAGCCCCGGCCCGCCTCGCCGGCGCGCGCCGCCTCGATCGTGGCGTTGAGGGCGAGGAGATTGGTCTGCGCCGCGATGCCGCTGATCAGCTCGACCACCGCGCCGATCGACTCGGCGCCGTCGGCCAGTCCCTGCATGATCGCGGTGGTCTGAGCGGCGTCGGCGGCGGCGCGCTCGGCCATGTCGGAGGAACGGACGATCTGGACGTTGATCGCGCCGATCGAAGCCGCCAGCTCTTCGCTCGCCGCGGCGACGGTCTGTACGTTCGCCGAGGTCTGCTCGGCGCCGGAGGCGACGCTGAGCGACTGCGCCGCCGTCCGGTCGGCCGTCCGGCTCATCGCCTGGGCGGTCGCCTCCATCTCCTCCGCGGCGGCCGACAGGGTCTGGGTCATCTTCGAGACGGCGCCGCGGAACGTGCGGGTGGCCTCGTCCAGCGCCAGCGTGCGGCGGTCCTTGGCCGCGTTCTCGGCGGCCGCCTCGGCGTCGGCACGCCGCTTGGCGATGAGCGCGTCCTTGAACACCTGCACGGCGCCGGCCATGGCGCCGACCTCGTCCCGGCGATCCGCGCCGAGAACCGGCGCGTCCAGGTCTCCGGACGCCAGGCGGGTCATCGCCGCGGTCATCCCGGCGAGCGGGCCGGCGACCTGCTTGAGCACGGTCAGGATGCCGTACACGATCGCGACGGTGGCCAGCGCGACGGCGGCGAGGAGAAGGAGGCTGGTCCAGCCCGACGTCCGCTGCGCGCTCTCGAACGCCTCCCGCGCCTCCCGGATCTGCAAGCCCGTCAGCTGTCCGATGCTGGCTTGCGTCCGCACCATCGCGTTCAGGAGGTCCGCGTGCCGATCCGCATAGGCGCTCGTCTGGTTGGCGCCGGCGAGGCGCACGAGATCGGCGATGATCGTGTCGTTCCGGTCGATCTGCCCCTGAAGCTCCGCGGCGAGGATTTTTTCCTCGGGGGTCAGATACGTGGCGAGGTAATCGGCCCATCGCCGCTTCGCCTGCGCCTGCGTGCGCTGGATGATTTCGACCCCCGGACGCCGATCGGACTGTCCGCCACTCAGGGTGCGCGAAGCCTCCACCAGGCTGTCGTAGGCATCGCGCAATCCGCTGAACTGACCGAGCGGAACGACCCGGTCCTCGAAGACCGTCTGCAGACTTCGCGTGTTCCAGTACAGAGCCAGATTTCCGAGCGCGGTCGAGCCCAACAACAGAACGCCCAGGATCGCCAGAAGCGCAACGAGTCGGGTTTTAATAGTCACGTGCATCAACGACGTCCGGTCCACGGCGATTCGAATTTCGAAGCCGGCACGATATCAATCGATGCTCGAAGCGATGGCAAGTT